>JAITIZ010000479.1 GCA_031279215.1 Planctomycetaceae bacterium | reverse complement strand
TCCTTCGTTCCTTCTAACAATAAATTTTTACATTAGGTTTTTAGAAGTTCCCTTTAGGTTTGCGTCCTTTCAGGGCTTGATTTCAAAGGCGAAACCATACGTAGGGCGTTGCCCTGCGCTATTGCTGATTGCCCCTACGGAGCGAATGGGTACACAATTTTTTGACTCGAAAACAAAAATTAAAAATTCCACGGAGATATTACAAAAAGACCAGTTTATTACGGGATACAGTATAGTTACCGGAATAGTTACCGGAAATGATTGATAAAAAACATTGTAAAATCATTATCTAGTTGTTGAATAGAAAGGATTCCGTTAAATAGTTTACCGTAAAGCCGAAAAGATTCTGTTTTTTCTTCCGTTTGATATATTCCTGAATCGAGTTGCCGAACAAAACCGCGGTGATTGCTGATTGCCCCTTCGTAATCAAGATAATATCGGCGATGATCCGGTAATTTTTTTACCCGACACTCAAACGATTGAAGCGGCAACGGTTGCGGCGGAACGGCCCATGTTGTAAGCGCAGCTTCCGTTTCAAGCATGAAATCCCAATGATTACCGTCCGGATGCTCATGAAATAAAACAACAAAACGACGTAACATAATTCAATCACAATTCACAAATCCCCAAATCAATAACACTTTCGGTATTCTGCCGGTATTCTGCCCGATATTCTGCCCGGTATTCTGCACTGCATTGATCGGTTTCCCAGAATGTAACAGATTGAACGGGAAAACCCAATTCCTCTGTTTTTTCAAATAAAAGCCGAGCAATATTTTCCGCTGTCGGTTGGTGCGGTAAAAGGAAGATCGGTTCGTTCATTTGTTCCAATATTTTAACGAGCGGGTCATTGTTTTCCAATATCATTCGGTGATCGAGATGATCTTCAATCCATTGTCCGATGGCTTTTTTCTGTTCCGTAAAATCAACAACCATTCCCTGACCGTTCAAATGATCACTCGCCAATACAATCCGAACACTGGCATTATGACCGTGTGGATGTGCACATTTACCGTTGTGGTTCAGCAAACGATGCCCATAACAAAATGTAAATTTACGTGAAATCGTAAACATAAATGAAAACAATCAATACAAATGTTCAAAAGCAATTATTCGGTAACCGCCCTATCAGATTGGGGCGGTTAACACTTTGGGGAAAAACAAACAGGTCTGACATAAAATGCGCAACATAAAAAAACTACCAATTGATAACAGGATTAGAGTATCATTACAAAAACAGCTAAACATATTCATCAGGAAAGACGGGACTTTTTTTGAGGCGGCTTGAGAGAACCGCAAAACTGGCGGAAAGTTTTACTTCTTCGCAGATAATTTCTTGGGGAATATCCAACCGAATCGGCGTATAGTTCCAGATTCCTTGTACTCCGATCTGAATTAAAACATTTGCAGTTTCCTGAGCTACCGCAGAAGGAACCGTCAAAATACCAATTTCAATTCCGGCATTTTGTCCCATTCCATACATTTGCCGAAAATCAAAAACGGGACAATGATGAATATAATTTCCGATTTTGAGAGGATCAATATCAAACGCAGCAACAATACGCAAACCGTGTTCTACAAAACCATCATAACCAAGAATTGCACTCCCAAGACTTCCCGCTCCAATAAGAAAGGCTTTGATCTCCCTGTTCCAACCAAGAAAACTTTCAATTGAATCTATTAATTCATTGATTCGATAACCGACTTTGGGGCGTCCTGAAATTCCGGTAATTGCCAGATCTTTGCGAATCTGCACACTTAATTGTCCGAATTCTTCTGCAATTTGAGTACAAGAGATTTGTTCATTCCCTCGATTTCTTTGTTCTTTCAGAAAACGAAGATAAACGGGAAGCCGTTGAATACTCGGAATTGGAAATGATTTAACAGAGTGTGTGAACATAAGGCAATACAATCGGAACTATATCTGATATTCTAATATTGGTAACTTCTAAAAACTAATATTAGGAGGAACGCAGGCGTCTCGCCTGCACTTTTTATAGGCAATGTGCAGTCGAGACGACTGCGTTCCTGATGTTTTTAGAAGTTCCCTATTCTAAATAACTAATTTGTCGTAAATATATCAGTGTAATAATTGTAGATCACAACCATAGTACCCCTGAAAGGGCGATCAGATTATTGGCTTATTATCAACGCAATGGAAAGGAACAATACTTGTTGTTAATAATCATATCTTTATTTCTTGCCGCCCTTTCAGGGCTTTGAGGTGCGGTTGGACTTTGACCCGCTCCGTTGGGGCGGGCGATTCCGTAAAAAATCCTAACGCCCCTATCGAGGCTAATATAAAAAACAATAATTCTACTGATATATTACAATTTGTCTTATTTTCGCAAATCCAATCGAAAAAGTCAACACTAATAAAATTAACACTAATGGGAACTTCTAAAAACATCAGGAACGCAGTCGTCTCGACTGCACAGTGCCTATAAAAAGTGCAGGCGAGACGCCTGCGTTCCTAAAAAAATGAGTTTTTAGAAGTTCCCTAATATAAATGTGGTTTTAAGGTTTGTGGTTTTATTCTGGGTTTTATTCTGTAATTTTATTCTGTAATTTTATTCTGGGAAACGGAGATTTTTGAGATTTTTCCATTCTTCGGGGATTCGGATGATTTTTTCAGTTCCTTTGGAGCATTCGTATTCCATTTCGAGTTTTGGTGTTGATTTGAAGCGGGTTTCAAAAAGAATATGTTTTTTTGAAAGGCGGTCAATTGAAATATCCGCATGGAGCGAGGCATTTTCGACAAAACCATCTTGAAGATTATAATGTAATTGACCGCGCGGAGTACATTTTCCGATACGGTTTGATTTTGTATCTGAAGAATCAAGTTCTATAAATCCTCCGGTAATTTCGAGAGTTGCCGATATTCCTAAGTTTTCTTTTCGTGTTATTTCCAACGTTCCTGAAGGGATTCCGCGCATGGAGGGATCGAGGATATTGGAAAACTGGTCGGCACGAACAAGCCAGGTCTCACCAACAGGAACATCCAACTTGGGCATAATATGATAATCAGCTAAAACACCAAGATTAGCACAAAGATTCCGTTCTGTTTCGGTCAAATCACAACCAACCGGTTCTATTTCCTCAACCGCGCCATGACGATGCGTAATTCGTACTTTTTTACCTTGCAGCGAATCGGTGGAACCGAACACGTTGATTTTTCCTTTTTTGTTTGAGAGTTTCCAAGAATCCATGAGGTTCGAAATTCCTTTGTACCCCCGCAACGCCAGATTTTCGGCAAAAGAGTCCGCCGCAATAGGAAATGCGGCACCGCTCAGTTTCAAAACAGTTCCCGAACCCGGTAACAATCCATCAAACAACGGCGCAAGACATGTTGTTGTTACACTGGAACCAACGGTAAGATACGGTTTTGCACGTTTCATAAAATCAAGTTTCACCGATTCCACATCGCATAAAATTTCCAATGTATTGATGGATTGAAAGTCGTAAAGAACAATAATTTCCGTGCCGTCATTTTTTTCAACGGTTCGGATCAAACGGGCTTCGGAAGCGTAAGACATATTCAGAATAGCACGAACACCCCATTTTTTATCTTCAACTTTTCCGTACATTGTCCATCGCAACAAAGAATCATAAACTTTTTGTTCTTCGACGGCTTTTTTGAGATGTTCCCGATTTAACCGATTTGTTACATCGGCTTCAACCAATCGGACTCCTTGTTTTTTCAACATCTCACGGTTCAACTTTTCACCGGATTTAACAACAATCGGTTCCGGTTCAACAACTGTTTCCGAAGACGCAGGCGTTTCCGGTTTGGGATTGGAAGGGGATTCCTTATTTTGACCGGTCGAATGATTGGGACGATTCGTATTGGTCGAAGTAATTTGTTTTTCATTCTGCTGTTGATTTTTACCGGATTGGAACGCAATAACAATCAGCAGAATAACAATAACCAGAATAAGAATCGGAATTAACGCTTTTTGCGGTTTGGGATCGTCAGACATTAAAAGTTCTCCGTAAAATTTGTTTTTTGGTAATATTTCAGTGTTTTTTTGTAGGGCATCTCTAATAATTCCATTTTTATTTTCAACAAAGTAGTTAACGACGGGGTTCACACCGTATTTTTATTGGTTAAGTCTAACAGCGCGGGGCAAACCAGCACGGGGCAAGCCCATGCCGTTAACTTGCAGTGAATTTGGAATTATTAGAGATTCTCTACAGGGAACTTCTAAAAACTCATTTTTTTAGGAACGCAGGCGTCTCGCCTGCACTTTTTATAGGCAATGTGCAGTCGAGACGACTGCGTTCCTGATGTTTTTAGAAGTTCCCTACA
>JAITIZ010000478.1 GCA_031279215.1 Planctomycetaceae bacterium | reverse complement strand
TTTCAGTATTTCCTGGTCATCACGGCAGAAATGAGTAATATTTTCCGTACCAATTTTTCCGTCCAACATTTCAAATCGGGCGATTCCGTTTTTTACATCAATTAATTTGAATTTCAGTTTTTTTGTTCCGGTAACATCTGTCCATATATAAAAATCTTTTGTTACATCGCCGTCATCATCATCTTCTTTTGTAAACCAACCGGAATAAAACTCTTTCGCAATTCCTTCGTGTAATCGTTCGCAATATTTTGTCCGTTGAAAAATCAGCATTCCTGTTGCAAGTAATAACGGTAAAAAGAAAGCGAAAAAACAATTGCGCATGGAACGATAAGTATAAATTTTCCGTTCCGGCGGCGGATTGAACCAACCGCCGCGCTGTTGCGCAATCATCCAACCGAAACAATTATATTCATCCATTGCCGGTCGCCACGCCGCATGACCGCCTTGATCAAATTGTGTGAATTTCATAAAACCGTTCGAGTTTTCAAAAAGTTGCATTGCCATGCGAATTGGCGGCATAGCAACTCCGCCATCTCCCTTATTCTTAAATGTCCAGATAAATGTCTGGTTCAATTCGTGAATCGTATTATAACCGCCGGGAAAAGTTACTGACACTGGAACTGCCGCAGCGAATTTATCAGGATATTTCATAATCAATTCCCAAACACCAGCTCCGCCACTACTTAAGCCGAAAGTACTCAACCGATTTTCATCTATTGGATTACTTGCGATAACGTTATTTATTAACGAAACAACAATATCGAGATTGCCATCTTTTTCCGGTTTAAATGTCCAGATTCTGTTATCAAGTGGACATTGTAAAACCAAAAGAAAGAAGTCCTGTTGTTGCTCGCCAACCATAAGCGGTAAAACCGAATGAAGATGCGCTAATGAAAAAGTATTGTCCTTTCCTGCTTCACCGATTCCATGTAAATGAACAACAAGCGGATATTTTGTATTAGGTTTAATTTTTTGCGGAATATGTAATCGGTATTTGATTTCCGAATTTTCGTACTTCCCGCCGGTGTATTGAAATGACCGTTCTTCGAAACAATAAACAAGAACCGGATGCGGTGTTTTTCCTGATCCTTTTGTACGGTTATCCTCCATTTTGACCAATTCCCGAATTTGTTCAGTAGTAAAATTGAGAAGGTCATCTTTAGATTTGACGTCGTAAATACCGATTGAAGTTTCCACTTTTTTAGGCGGAACAGGTTCTTTGGGTATAATCGTAGTGTCTGCTCCGAGCATTGTTGGAAGACAAACAAGTAACAACAAAAACATCATTGTTGTCGTTGTTGTTTCAGTTTTATTCGTTGTGTCTGTTGTCTCATATGTCTTTGATATTTTTGAACGTTTCCAACGCTTGTAATGATACAAAATTCTCCATGTTACAATTACAACAATAAGAGTGATGCCCGCAATTATTGGTAACAACATCGGATTAGAACCTTCACCGGTAGTGTAGTAATCGGCAAGCGGAAGTGTATAATTTTTGTGAATGTAATTTGTAACCGGTAAAGTAATTGGTTCAAAAATTATTGCAAGCGGCAACGTTGCATAATGGTACCAGATTGACCAAAGTAAATACGCAAAAAGTAAACCGTTCAATTTTTGAAAAAACGAACGCCGTAAAAGAAAAATCCGCTCTTCACTTTTCGGAATAAGTAACGCCAACACTGTTGAAACAATAGCCCACGCCAAAACAAGCCAGCAACAACCGGATATCCAATCCGACCAATAACGAAAATCAGTATACCAGAATATTCGTGAAAAAAAGTATGGTTTAACAGGGGGCAGAATGCCCGATATTCCCCATAAAATTCCCAAAAGACCGATCAATAACGCAATTCCAAGCAACACTCTTGGCGACAAAATCATTCCGACAACCTTGTTGAAAATGGATTGTTGTGATTTTATAGGAGTATTAGGAACATTGTTATCATTGTTTAAGGAAACATTAACATCCTGACTCATGACTGCTTCACCTCTTTTACCAAAAACTAAATGAATAAAACAACTTGATAGTAATTAAGTTTAACAAAATGAATATCGAAAATCAAGAGAAAGCTATTGAACAGATATTGAAAATATTGTAAAAATTTATTTTTAATAAAATTCCTGAAATTTATAACATTGAATGAGGACATGACTAATGAACGATTTACCACAAAAGCAAAAAATTAGTTTTGTTCAATTTCGTTTTGTTATCGTGATGATATTGCTTACTGCGGCAGGACTTAAAGCGTATCAATTAGCAACTGTTCCCTTACCATCGGTAATTCAAGGAAGTTTTTTTACTCCATTGTTTGGCTTGTTTAATAATCGTGATCTTCTTATGATAACAGTTATTGGGGAAATTTTGTTTGGTCTCATTTTGATTGCAAATATCCAACGATCCTGGTCATGGCTGTTGTCGATTTTCGCTTTCAGTATTTTTGCTATTGTTTCTTTTATGAAAGGTTTAAGCGGTGAAGGTTCCTGCGGTTGTTTCGGAAACATTACTGTTAATCCATGGATCACAATGATTTTCGATATGTTTATCATTGTTTTGCTTGGAATTTTTCGTGAACGTTTGACATTTGATTTCAAATTTTCCAATCATGAAAAACACAGATTGATTGCCGTTTTGTTTATTTGGTTTATCCTGATCATACCGATACTTTGGGCGATGTTGTCATTCAAAGAACAGGTTCATGCGGTACTTGGAACGGAATTTACCGGTGCGGATGGTCGTGTAACAATTATGCTGGAACCTGAAAAATGGATCGGAAAAGAATTTCCACTTTGGGATTATGTTGACGAAAAAGCGAAAGAGGTTAGACAGGGAGATTGGCTTATTGTAATTGGAAGCAAAAACTGCGATGAATGCCGGAAACTTATTGGAAAACTCAAAACGAAAGATACAATAGCGTTAGCGTTGTTGGAATTGGATGACGGCACTGCGGATACCAACAAACGTGAATCATATCCGCATATTTCGGTACAAGGCAGATTGAGAACAGAAAATAATTGGGTTATTTTGACGCCAAGTCTGATACAATGTCGTAATGGAATTTGTATCGCTGTCGGTGAAGAATCAATTCATTTTTGAAAAATTTATGCGGTCAATTCGATTGAAATTACTATTTATTTTTCTGCTGGTATTTTGTTATTGACGGAAAAAAATCAAACCCATTTTACATAATGTCTTGAAAATACTGGAGTTAGAAAAACGAGAAAAATTACAAAAAAAATTCCAGAATTTTGTTGTATTTCACGCCGCGCCAGTGTACAATATTCGTTATGTTGATTATTGTGACGGTCGGAATTGCGGATGAAAATGTGAAACGGATCACCGTTTCCGCAACATTCGGGGGATTGACAGACCTAACGATACAATTACACTGTCTTACTATTCAGGTTTTCTGAAATTTGGATGTAAGAATTACATTTTGATTTCGACGGAATTTGCCATGCTGTTTCGACATTGAACCAGTAGAAAAATTTATCGGAATTAGAACGGCTAGTCCTTAAACAAGCGAGGAAATGTTTCAAATATTCATTTCACGCTTGAATTTCAAGGATTTACTCAATTTTGGGTTTTCATCTGGATTTACTTTT
>JAITIZ010000475.1 GCA_031279215.1 Planctomycetaceae bacterium | reverse complement strand
TGTAGGGAACTTCTAAAAACTCATTTTTTTAGGAACGCAGGCGTCTCGCCTGCACTTTTTATAGGCAATGTGCAGTCGAGACGACTGCGTTCCTGATGTTTTTAGAAGTTCCCTGTAATAAAAACCGAAATTTAAAGTGTAATGAGTATATAGTCTAAAAGAGTTATTCAAAGACGAGGAATCCGAATCCTTCAGTCAGATTAAAAGAATTTTCGGCGTTCCAACATTCAATACCAATGCCGGGAACAATCCGGCGAATACCAATTGCCCATACTGTTTGCGGTATTGGCAATTGATCTGTTAATGACTCAAGCGGAATTGCCGCTTCAATATACCATGAATCTTTGTCTTCATATCGGGCAACATACCAATCTGGATTCCAATTCTTGTCGCCCCAACAAGCATCCGTAATCCAACCGCAAGAATCAATCGTTAATGAATAGTACGTGCCATAATCACGGTCAATATCCAACAGAACTTCAACACGATCCCGATCATTGGAAACAGCATCACGGGAACGCGGTTTTTCAGGAACCGGCGGATAAGAAAAACCAGCAACACGAGGACAACGAATTCCAAAATATAAATATTGCTTATCGTACATAAACATAATCTGCGTACCAAACGATTGGGATTCCGCACGAACTGTTTTTTCACGCCAAAGACCCTGTGTTTTTTTATCACGGAGCATTTCCTGAAGCCGAAAACGCGGTGTTTCCGGTGTTAGCGAGTAAAGTTTTCCATTGAACCATGTTCCCTGATCGAACTGTTTGTCGAATTTCCCGTCCAAAAACGGTTTGGTCGATGAATAGGAACATCGGATTGACGGAATCGGTGATTCCTGCTGCTCCGGTAATAATTCCGATTTGTCCTCAATACCCAACCAATATTCCGCACGCGCACGCATTCCCCAAACATCATCGAATTTCAAATCGCCCCGCACACGATAATATTTCAACGCCTCCCGCCACATACCACAACGCCGTAATACCGAAGATAACGAAAAACGTATCGCCGCCTCATCCGCCAAATCAGGAAAATGTTGCTCTAAATATCGCCCCACAGCTAAACCTTTTTCTAAACGCGGATCAATTTTTCGGTGATTGTAAGGGGGTTGCCGTGTTTCGGATGTTTCGATTTTGACACGATTTGATGAATCAATTTTATATTCGGTTTGCAAATTGACTGTTGTATTGTTTTTGTATTTGCGCCAACCGGTTTCTTCGGCAGCGTAGTATTGAAGCAGCCACAGGAAGGACTGACGAGCAAAAGGATGTTTCGTATATTGTTTGACAATAATATCAAATGCTTCCAACGCCGATTCCCAATCACCGGCATTATGATAATTCTGTCCCATTTCAAACAAAATTTGAACCGCCGCTTCAGGATCAATTTTTCGGGTTAACTCGGAAGCATGAGATGCCAAGCGGCTGTCAACCGGTTTACGTCCGTTTTCTTCGGCAATTTTTGCAGCGTGTTGAATAATTCCCAATGTTTGCCGACGTTGTTTGGTACGGAGTTGAATCGCATCCCATTGCTCCGCATAAGAACCAACCAATCCGCGGCGGGAATCACTGCCGGGAATAATTTCAATGCCGGCAAAAAAATCACGATGTCCGACAGGCGGAGCTTCGTCATAAGGAGTTGTAAAACCAAGAATTGCCGGTTTTGCCGGTTTGGGAATCGGTTGTAACTCAATCAATCCACGCGCCGTAAACGCCAATTCGTCAATCGGTTGTCCCAACCGGATAGATGGTTCGGTGGTTGCCAGATTCACATCGCCTAAAACCCCGTTTTCCTGCGCAACATGAATCTTTTTAACTTTCCAAGGAAGAAGACCAAGTTCTGTCAATTGATATGGAAATGCGGTTGGGTCTTCTGCCATTCGGACAGACTCTATCACTTCACGCAATACCAATTCACGAACCGGTTCCTTTTGACTGCCGGAACCGGTTGTTAGAATAATTTCAGGACGCCAAAGACGAATTGATGCGACAATCCGTTCTCGTATTCGTTGTATTCCTTTACCATCGTTTTCTTTTTGCAATTGTTGTACGAGCGCATCGACTGTTGTTTGAAATTCTTTACGTTTGAGTGAGAAAGAGCCGAGTTCCCAAATTCCGGCGGCACCGGTTCGAATAGAGGCTTCATGAACACGGTCAAGCCAAACAGATTCTTGTGTTTTGATTTTTTGATCTTCGTCACGGAACACCAACACCGCTCCGCCCAAATAACCTTGATGAGCACACAATGCCGCAAAAGCCTCCAAAGGTAAATCTTCCGTCCGACCCAAAAAACTCAGCAATGCCAACCGTGAACCGCCGCAACGTTGAGTTTTCCATGTTGTGCCGCCGTCATTGGTTTTCAAGATCGTTCCAAGATCACCAACCGCCCAACCGTTTTGAGCATCGGCAAATGTTATTTTCCGAATAACTGTTGAAACACCGCTGGGTGTTGCGTTCCATGTTTTTCCTGAATTGGCGGAGGAATAAATGATTGTTCCGGGATTTCCGGCAACCCAAAGACGGGAACCGTGTACTTCGATGGTATTCAGATCAGCCGGAACATCAGAATGACCAGGTAATTTCCCTGACACAACTCCCCAACGTAACCCCCGATCCAAAGTCGAAAGAATCAATCCGTTATCACCAACCATCCAAGCATTGATATTTTCCGGCGGAGTTTGTCCGGTAATTAGTTTGAGATCGGCAAGCCGTGCCGAACCAAACACCGGCGTTTGCGACAACATTATTTCGTTTTGAAATATTTGGGCAATATTTTGTCTGCTAATACCAAGACCTGTTTTTTCATTGAAAAAATCGGCTGCTGTCCATCCTTCGGTTTTACCGCCGTAAATTGTTTTCCAAATTCGTCCGGCATCGAGTGTGAGGAACAAACCGGTCGGATGATATTCGGACGATTCACCGGCAAGGATTATTCTCATTGGATCGAGAATTTTAACCCGATGCAAAACCGGTAGATTAGGAGTTTGGCTGATTGACCAATTTTTACCGCCGTCCAGTGTTGAAAGAACCACGCCGCGTCCTTGCGGGCTAAACGGAAAATAATAACCGCCCGCCGCAAACCCAAATGAAGCATCAAGAAAACAAACACTTCGTAAAGTACAAGCGATTGGTGTTTTTTGTAATATCCAAGTTGTTCCGCCGTCTTCGGTGTGCCAAATCACCCCGCGATCCCCAACCGCCCAACCAATATTCGTGTTGATAAAAAAAACATCATTAAGACGAGCGTCCAGATTCATTTCGTCATAAGGCGAAACGTGTTGAGTTGATAGCGAATCGGGATAAGAAGCAAAATAAAAATTCAACGGATCACGCGGATCACCGTTTGGCAACACCGAATTGATTGGTAAGTGAATAGGAATATCCGGTCTTGAAGCGTTTGCGAGCCGCAAATCTTGTTGTATTGAGGGGGGCTTGGATTCTGATTTTTGATGTTGAACGGTGTTAGAGTTTTGGTTTTTGTAAGTTTGAATCAACCGTTGCAAATGCGATTGGGCGGAAACCAAACGAACACATAAAATAGAAACCACAACAATAATGAAAGGAAAAAAACGCCAAGAAAAAACCATAACAACCCCCAAATTCATTGGCTATATTGGAACCAAACCCCCAATTCCTAAAACAACACCCTCTTCCGCAAAGAATAAAAAAATTCCCCACAACAGTCAAGAGCAAAATAGTAGTTGATAGTGGAGAGTGGAGAGTGGAAAGTTGAGAGTGTCGCAAGCGGATTACTACCAAACGGCAATAATTCCGCTTGCGGCACTCTCAACTATCCACTCTCAACTATTATCTCGCCCTTGCAGGGCTTGATTTCAAAGGCAAAACCATACGTAGGGCGTTGCCCTACGCTATTGCTGATTGCCCCTACGGGGCGAATTGGTACACAATTTTTTGACTCGAAAACAAAAATTCCACTGATATATTACTGATTCATTTTATTTCAACCACAAACTTGGTAACTGTCTATTGGTAATTATTCGTAACTATTCAGTAGGAATCCTACTTGTTTATCATCAGGCAAAAAAATTAAGCGGTAGGCGACCTTTCGCTGAAGGATTTTCAATTTCTGTTCGTCAACAGGGGCAAGTCGGCAAGTACGCCGACGTAACGTTTTAGTGAAATATTGCCTATTTTACACAATTTTTAATGATATTTACCTGTTTTAACGAAATTTTCGTTGAAATATCACCAAATTTTGAAAAAAAATTTGAAAAATTTTCAGAAAAAGACGAAACCCCTAATTGACAGTTTGAAAGTCTTGAGTAAACTGTGGGACTTATTGAGTCGAGATTCGTAATTTTTTGTTGTTTTGTATCACAGCAAGCGAATCGCTGTTATTTAAATAAAATCTTGTAAAATAATAAGGAGTCTAACAATGAAAAATGTAGTAATGTGTTTGGTCGGGCTTTTTGCAGGATTTTTTGCGAAAATCCCAATGTTAAAATGGGCAAACCAGGTGGGGGGGGGCAGTATGTAGTGGAGAGTTAAGAACGGATAGTGGAGAGTGTAAAAAGTGTTTG
>JAITIZ010000438.1 GCA_031279215.1 Planctomycetaceae bacterium | reverse complement strand
GAAAGTTGAGAGTGGATAGTGTCGCAAGCGGATTACTACCAAAACGGTAATCATTCCGCATGCGACACTCTCAACTCTCCACTCTCAACTACAGTATGTTGCCCTTTCAGGGCGTTGGGTTTGTAGAGACGCAATGCATTGCGTCTCTACTTAAACCCGCCCCGTTGGGGCGGGCGATTCAGTAAAAAAAAATCCTAACGCCCTTATCGGGTCTAATATAAAAAACAAAAATTCCACTGATATATTACTAATAATTAAAGATTCTTTTTCTTTGACGTTTTCAGAAATTCCGACAGGATTAACCCCGAAATTACAATCATTCTGCAACAGAATTTCCTATGAAACCCAAAAAACAAGTCCTTCTGATTATCGAATCGTCAACAAGTTACGGACGCGGTATTATTCGCGGAATCGCCCAATATGTGCGGGAACGTAACGAATGGTGGATCGATTTTGAAAACCGCGGAATCCATGAAATATTACCGCCAATCCTAAAACAATGGAACGGCGACGGAATTATCAGCCGTTTATATAATCGTAACTTTGTTGATCTTATTCGGAAAAAGAAATGCCCTTTTATAGAACTCCTCGCTTTAGAGCAGGAATACACTATGGTTCAGATTGATGAACAATATATCGCCCGTATGGCAATAACCCATTTTCTCGAAAACGGACTCAAAAATTACGGCTATTATTCGTTCGGAAAATGTGATTGGGCGGAAAAACGAGGACACTTTTTTGCTCAGGCAGTACAAGAAAAAGGATTGACATGTTCCATTTGCCCCATCACCCCCAACGCAACTTCATCCGTTGATCCCGTTTGGAAAATCGAATACGAAAAAACATTGCTTCATTGGTTAAAATCTCTTCCACGACCTGTTGGTGTTTTAACCGCAAACGATACTCATGCTTTACGTCTTGTTTCCACATGCCGGCGTTACAATATTGCAGTACCGGAAGAAATCGCGGTTCTCGGCGTGAATGACGATCACCAACTCTGTCAAACCTTGACGCCAACTCTTTCCAGTATCGATCTCGGTTCAGAACGAATCGGTTACGAAGCCGCCAGATTGCTCGATCTTCAAATGAATGGACAACCGTTACCAAAAAATTCCATTATTCTTCCGCCCGTTCAAGTGATCGCCCGACAATCAACCGATATGTTCGCCATTGAAAATGAAGATGTTGTTGAAGCATTGCGTTTTATTAGAAATTATGCCGCGCAGGGTATTAGTGTACGTGATGTTCTTACCGCTTGCACCATTTCCAGCCGATCTCTGGAACGCAATTTCAAACACTATCTTAACCGAACTCCTGAAAAAGAAATTATTCGTGTCCGGCTTAATCACGCAATCACTCTGTTACGTGATTCACAACTCTCAAATAAAGATATTGCACAACTTTCCGGTTTTAAAAGTCTTCGTTATTTTTTACAGGTTTTCCGGCAGGAACTCGGTGAAACTCCAACCCAATTTCGTAAACGTAAAATATTCAATCGTTGAGAGTTGAGAGTGGATAGTGGAGAGTTCGCAAGCGGAATTATTGCCGTTTTGGTAGTAATCCGCATGCGACACTATTAACTATTAGTTATTAACTATTAACTACTATATGCGAATTCATGTTGATGTGGAAATGGGGATTATTTTTGTAATTGTCTATTTTGGTCCGCAGATTTTCGCAGATTTTCGCAGATTTACGTCCACCGATCTTCGTGGATTTTCAAGGATTCTTTTTTGAGAGTACGAAATAACAAAACAAAAAAAGGAAGAATAGACAAAAAATACAAAAAATTATTAAACACGAAATACACTAAATTTCACGAAATACACGAAAGTTATCTAAAAAACCTTCGTGTGTTTCGTGTTAAAAAAAATTAAAACAAAAATGCCCAAAATAGACCGTTATGAAAAAATTCCGCTGATATATTACAAATTTTTGAAAATAATCTGCGAAAATCTGTGTCATCTGCGGACAATTTCAATTATGCGGTCGTTAATAAAAGAGACTGTTACTTATTTTTAAATAGACAATTACCAGAAAATAATTGGCGATTTTTTTACTGTTACTGTTTGGGATGCGGGTTCAGAACTTCGTTGGCGTGACGGGAAAAAACGCCGCGAATATCATTGGCGTAGGTTTCCAAAATTTTTCGGGCTTTACCGTCCGATGTGTCGCCGCAACGGTATAATGTTCGGGCAGCCGAAATTTCAACGATGGATTTATATCGAATGGATTCTGTTGATTCTTCTCCATTGCTCCGTGCAAACCCTGTTGTTTTCGGCTGTTCCAGCATTTCCGCAACAACCGCCGCTGCTTCGTTTCCTCCGATAGATTCCAACGCCAACAGGCAAGTCCGGGCATGAATCCAACGATAAGCCGGTTGTAACAATTTTAACTTTTCACTAATTACCGCAACACCGCGCGGGTCTTTTGTTCGTCCCAAAGCGAGAATAAGCCGCCCCAGTTCGCTGACGGAAAAACCATGAATTTCAGAACGTACTTTCCATTTTGGACCGTCATCCCATTCATCAAACGATTTAACCGCTTCGAGTAATACATTCGCACCGGTTGGATCATCCAGTGCGGCAAGAACAGTGGCATAAACGATTTTGTCTTCTTTTCGAGCTGCACTGTCAAAGGCATTTCGAAGTAACGGTAATGATTCCGACGGATGCCAAAGAACTCGGCAGACGTTTTCGTAACCATTCGGAAGATTTTTGACAATTTCCGGCAATTCCGTTTTTGTTGTTTCAAAATTATCGGTGTGATTGATAACTTCCGGCTGTAAACTGCCAATATCTGTTAAATGCCGTTGTACTTTTTTCACATCGACATTCCGTAACGAAACATTGTCTTTCAGAGCGGTTGCGGCGGCGTAACCGAGAGCATAACCTTGATTTTGAACATCCGGCTGCATACGGAACACCGCTAACGCATCACGATCACCGCTGGACGCCAAACCGGAAACAAGCATTCCGTCAATACCTTTCGGCAGTGAAGCCCGATACGGAACAAAGGACGGATGAGCATTATAATAATCGTAAGGAAATTCCAAAACACGATGACTCATCACACCATGCGAATCGTAATTGGTGTAAACATGAGCAATCGAATCCGAATAGGTACGGTAATTCATTTGATCAAGAACCGTAAATTCCGTTTCACCAACAATACGGCGGCGTTCCCGTGTGTCCAGCATTTTCGATAAATCAAAAGCACGGGAAAATTTTTGTTTCGCATAAACAAAAACATGAGTTGCGTCTTTTATATCTGTTTCATCAACATACATATAATCGGTGTTGGTGTAGGATGCTCCGAGATTGCGGGGCGGTAATCCGGCTCCTTGAATCGCTAATTCCCGCTCATTGGCAGCGAATTTTGTTTCAGCTCCGGCTGCGGCAGCAAGATCGGCATTGCCGGTAGAGTCGATCAGAACTTTTGTCAACACAAATCGTAACCCCGACGATGTTGCAAGAAGAACACCTTGAACCCGAACCGGCGGCTCCTCTTTTGCCCGATTAACTTCCGTCAGAACACCGCAACCAAGAACACCGTACCAAACATCAGCATTGTGTTCCGCCAGTGCTTTTCGCCACCAAAACATTCGCTGTTCAATATTCCACGAAGTCTTACCGTTTTCAACTTCTTTACTGAAACCGTTGCGAAAACCCCAACAGTAAATTGAAATTGCTCCGGCAGTTCCAACACCGCCGAGATCGTGAAGATATTCAACGAGCAATGTTTTTGCTCCTTGTCTTGCCGAACCGATTGCCGCCGGAACACCGGAAGTTCCGCCGCCGACAACGACAACATCATATTCTCCAATAACAGGAATTGTTTCACCATGAATCGTTACGAAATTAATCGGTTGATCGAATTTCTTTAATCCGGTTAAAATTTCCCGAACTTCACCGGCAACCGCTTGTTGGAGTTCCTTTGGCTGCAAAGAACGAACCGTAAATTTCGTTGAATTATTAACAACCGTTTTTTCGATTTTCTGTACTTCTTCAGAATACTGAACACCGAGTTTTCGCGCTTGTGTTACGATTTCCGACAACGGCTTGGATTCATTCGATAAATCATTCGATAAACCATTTGATAAACCAAACGAAATTGTATCCGCCGCTGTTTGCTGATCTGGATGAAATGTTGCCAGACGGATTTGTTTTTCCAATTCGGCGAACGATTTTATATCGCCGTTTTGTGTTTTCATTACAATATCGGCGGGAATTTCAAATTGATACGAAATCAATCGAAATTCACCGGAGGATGTTTTGGCATCATTGGGATACGGTCCGTAAAACGGACGTCCAATATATTTTGCTGTTGTCTTTTTCAGTAACGGAAATTTTAACGGATCAACTTCACGCGGTTCACCGCCGATAACATTAAATTCAGCAAAACCTGTACCGTCCAACGCAAGAGGTTTCGAAGACGGAACCGGATTTCCGAAACAAATTCGTTTGGCAATCACCGCTTGCCGACCGGCACGGTTTGAAATGAATGCGCCGCAAATCTTTTCCTTATCGTCCAACAGATAACCGTTGACATAAGTTCCGTAATAAAATTTAACTCCGGCATTGAGTAACGCTTTATCGAGAACTTGTTTAACGTGCATCGGACGGAGCAAAATCGGTTCGTTTTCATAACTTGCGGCTGATTCTATTTTTGCTTCAAAATCTTCCTTTGTCGGAAAAATAAGCAATTCCGAAACTAAAATCCGTAACGCTTTTGCAGCTTTCACGGCTTCAATTTTGAGGTATCGTGTTTTGACCGGTTGATCCAGTTTGAGTGTTAAAGACGGTCCCGTTGCGGAACCGGCGATTTCGTGTTCCGGTTTAATTTTTTCGGCAATTTTCGTCCAGTTGTCTTTGCCGTCACCGCGATAAACATTCATCGAATCAACTTCAAAATCATGCTTTCGATAAAAGGTGAGTAACGTTATTCCGCCGACTTGCTGTTCTTTTTTCAAATCAACAAGAATTGTTGCGGAACCATTGATTTGCAAACTATCCGATTCGGCTTTTTCCGCCTGACCGTCAACAAGACGAGGTTTCTTTCCTTTTGGGGCTTCGGGATGTTTCGGATCAAGCGGTTCCGCAATCGTGTATGAAAACGGTAACTTCTTCGAACCGGCAATCAGTGTCAACGCCGTTGGAATCGGATTATTTGTAACAGGATCATTGTAGAGGTCTTTGAGCAATGGATCGGTTGCTTCGATTTGTTCTTTGGAATTGACCCAAAGTTTCAGAGTTGCGGTCAGATCATCGCCAAGATACGGCAACGGTGTTAGGAGCAAAACTTTCGCTCCGGCTTGGGACGCTTCAATTGCCGTAACGACATTCGCCGTACTTCCTCCGACAACAAGCAAATCAACTTCCTCCACAACCGGCACCGGACGATCCGCAACCGCAACAAATCGATCCGCCGCAACAAGACCGGCGGAAAGACAACAATAGTAACAACAAAATAAAATAATGTTTTTCATAGTCTTTTGTTCAAAAAAAATGGTTAAAATTTGTAACAATTCATAAAACAATTAAAAGGTTATAAAAGGTTACCTACCTTTTAATTTCCAACCGTAAATAGATTTACGGAAATTCTGCTTGAAATAGGACTTATTTTCTTTTACCGTTTTTTGGAATATCAATAGTCAGCGGCGGATTGGTTCCTTCCTGAAAATGATAATCCATCGAAAACGTTGGGAAAAGTTCTTTGGAACCGGCATCATCACCGAGCGATTCAACGGATTCAACAAAAATCCGATACGCCCCGCCAACAACACCGTATTTTTTCGGAATAGAAAACGAACCGTTTTTAATTTCCGCCATAGAACTTTTTCCGGTATTACTGCTTGTTCCGTCCGGCGTCAAGGTGATCATTCCTTGAGCAAGCGGTTGACCATCGTAATTGACGGTTCCTGTAACAGGATAAGTTCGTGTTCCGAAATTGCAGCCGGTTAAGAATAACACCAAAACAAAAGAAAAACAAGTATAATAAATCTTGAAACACATAAAATTAGAAAGGGGTTGATTGTTAGTTGATAATAGAAAGTAACGAAAACAGAGTATTGCGGTTAATCCAACGGAGCGTTTTCACCGCCGTCACGAGTTGCGTTGAAAACAACAATGCTCATTGCCGTTGAGTCCATAATATATCGTACAGAACCATCGGCTAAACCAATATTGACACCGCCGGGATGATTACTATGAAAATACAACGAAGAGTAAAGATTTTTATCATCACCGCCAAGTGTTATTCCTTGTGCATATAAATAAACACCGCGATTGATTGCTTTCTGTTCTTTGATTCCCTTTCCAGAAAAAGCAACAAATTGTTGTAAATCTGGATTTGTGTTTGTTGTTGCATAATAAGCCCCGCGATGCCAACCGCGATAACCGCTCCATTCATTCCATGATAATTCGCCCCACGCTATTGTATTGGATGTTCCATCGTTAATAGCGGATAACCCAATTCCGGCACCGATGTAAATAACTCCGTTGATCGCTTCACCGCCGTAAGATGTTGCATTTTGGCTAAGCATCGGATAACGTGTTCCACCTCCACCGGGAATGGCACTAACCGCACCGGCATTGCCGTAATAGTGAGTTGTGTACCAATTATAGCTATTTTCATCTACATGGTCGGTACTTAAAATTTTTGTATGAGATGAACTCTGACATAAATAATGATCAACTTTTATGGTGGCTAATGCTTGGTTGTTCCATTTTTTTGGGGTTGCGCTATCTGAATTTCTGTAACCGCGATTCAAATTAGCTTGAGCATAAAGAGATGCCAATTCGATGAACGGGAGGATACGAACATGTGCTCCCATATAGGATTCAGTACCGGTAACGTACTGTTTCCAACCGTCATTGGGAAGGGCGTTTGTGTGGTCGTGGTAATTGTGCAGCGCGATTCCGAGTTGTTTAATGTTGTTGGTACATTTCATTCTCCGCGCCGCTTCGCGTGCCATCTGAACTGCGGGAAGTAGAAGAGCGATTAACACGCCAATAATCGCAATCACCACAAGAAGTTCGACCAACGTAAAGCCGAATGGTGAAGAACGGATAAGTTGTAAGAATTTGTCGGAAAAGAATTGAGAAAACCAATTTTCTCCGCTCTCCGTTCTTAACTCTCCATTACAGACTGCCCCCCCCCCCCTGGTTTGCCCATTTTAACATTGGTGTTTTCGCCAAGTTTTTCGGG
>JAITIZ010000423.1 GCA_031279215.1 Planctomycetaceae bacterium | reverse complement strand
CATCAGATAATGTCAAAAAATGTATCATCTACTCACCAAGTCTTTTTAAGACATTATTATATTTTTTATTAATTTTTTGCCTAGTGTTCACAGGCTGGTTGTTAATTTAGGTAATTTTTTATAGGCAAAATCGACCAATATTTATCATTGGCCGATCTGCTGAATAAACAACGTCTTGGAAAAAATAGATTTGAACGTAACGAATCTATTGCTTAAAATTACGATTGCTGTTGAAATTTTACCCATTTTAACAACCAGCCTGTGAACACTGGGAATTTTTGTAGAAAATTCTCGCTTGTTTAAGGACTAGACTATTCTAGGTAAAAAAATTATTTTCGTACAGTGCCTTACCATCGGGAAGGAACTAATTGACGAATAGATTTTCCGGTATCTAAAGTAAATTCTTTTTGAGAAGAAGAAACTTCTATTGTCAGCGGAGTTTTATCGGCTTCACCATAAATTTCATCCACTAAATTGTAAACTTTGGTTTCTCCTTCTTTTTGTCCTGAAGCGGACGAAGTAACTTCCGGCGGGTCGATAATTTCTTGCTTGGAGATCAGAACTTTGTATTTTCCTTCCGCCACACCGGCATATAATCCTTGTGTCCAAGGAATGGCGAATCCTTGATCATCAGTAACACCGGCAGCATTCCATTTAGAACCGTTTTCCGGTGAAAGAAAAATATTGGCTCCTACAAGCGGTTTGCCTTCCTGCTGGATAATTACTTTACAGGGGAATAACTTTGGCAAATCCGGAGGAAGTTCATTTCGAGAACATCCTATGAGTATTGCCGACGTAAAAATAACCAGTAATTTCAGTAAGTGTTGCATATTTTTTCTAACCTTTCAAAAAAGCGGGAAAGCAGGAGACCTTAACTTCCCCACATATCTTTATTTTATAGAATTTAAACAAAAATTTATCAGAAAGTAGTTATACTTTCACCGCCATCGGGAGAACCTAACGCTCCCCAAACACCATAAGGACTGTTTCCACTGGTAACTTGTCCGGCAGACGCTCCGTTACAATCAATAATATTCGAAACAAAGCGAATGGAACCATCAAGCATTCCGACATTGACACCGCCGCTATGATTGGATGTTGCGGAATAAATAGCGCATCCGCTGGAATTTTCAGCATTGGCGTCATGACTGCATGAAGGAGAGTTGGGAGGGAGAACAGTATGAAATCCCTGATAGATGCAACGTCCATCCTGAAAACGTCCTCCGCGCAAATTATGATTGGGTTCTGTTGCAATCTTTGAATGATTTGCAAGTGCTTGACCGGTTTTCAAAGAATTTCGATCTGACGGATCAGCTAAAACGGCAAGACCGCATTTTCCTACCGGACCACCGTTATTACCATTATCGGGACTTGCCACTCGGGCAACTCCGTTTTTGATTTCTCTTGAACTTTGAACATTGGCAATCACCGTTTCACTGATAACACATGTATTACTTGTTCCATCGGAGCAAGCGGAAAATCCTTTCCACGTAACCGGCGAAAACAACATACGTGAAGAAATCGGATCGCCAACAGCGAAATGATTCCACATACCATCACCGTGAGAATAAACGATATTGGTACCGGCATATCCTTCATGAGGTGTTTTGGAATTACTGTCCGAAGGACAAAGAAGATATGAAACCTGATTTTTAAAGATATCATTTTTTGTCCATGCGTTTAGACCAGGAATACGTAAAAGTGTCTCATAAAAAGTAACTTGTTCCATATAAGGGAACAATTTGACAGAAGGACTGTAAAGTGCGCTGGCAAAATAATCGGCAGTACCGGGGCTACTGTTAACGTCTCCATTTCCAAGCCAACTTCGTGATGCGGGTAAAGCATCCATTACATCATGATAATTGTGCAATGCTAATCCAACCTGCTTCAGATGGTTGGTACATTGCATTCTCCGCGCCGCCTCACGTGCTGCCTGAACGGCAGGTAATAGAAGTGCGATTAACATTCCGATAATCGCAATCACCACAAGAAGTTCGACCAACGTAAAGCCGAAAGGTGAAGAGCGAAAAAGAGTTGAGAATTTTGCCGAATAGTGCCGGAAAACTGAACACTTTCCACTATCCGTTATCAACTCTCCATTACAGATTACCCCCCCCCCCCCTGGTTTGCCCATTTTAACATTGGACTTTTCGCAAAAATTTCTGCAAAAATCCCGACCAAACACATTACTACATTTTTCATTGTCATTCTCCTTATTTTATAAGGTTTCATTGAAATCGTTGTGATTCGTTTGTCACAAAACAAGCAAACCGCAACTGAAATAATTCACACTCAGTTTAATCAAAATGTTCAAACTGTCAATCAGAGTCTTCGTCTTTTTCTGGATATTTTTCAAATATTTTAAAAATTTGGTGATATTTCCTAGTGTTCACGGGGTGGTGTGTTGATTTAGGTAACCCAAAGGTAGGTAATATTTCACCGAAACGTTGCCTACCTTTTGATTAAATTATTCGTAAGTATTCAGTAACGTTTTTCTTTTTCTTTTTACTTTTCCGGTTTAGCGGACATGACAACACCGTACACAGTTAGTAATAATCCTAAAAGAACAAGTAGATTGATTGTTTCATTGAAAAAGGCGAAACCAATCAATGAGAGGACAAGAATTTGACTGACGGCAATCAGCGATGCCTGAACCGCTGTAGTCATTCGAAGTCCCTGAATCTGAAAGAAAAAACCGGTCATGTTACCGATACCGGAAATCAGTATTACACCCCACGACCACTCCGGAACATCATAAAATCCCACAATTCCCCGTTTCCAGAATAAACAAGAACCAAAAATTATAATCCCAACACCAAGAACAACACTCATCATTAGAGTTACAGGAAATGGAGCATAATATTTTCCGGTTTCGCACGGGTGATTCTGAAAATCAAATCCAACCCACTGTGAAAATTGAAACGAAAGCCAAGCACTGTTGTCTTCATTCCAATATTTACGAATAACATACCGTAAAATAATAATGTAGATCGAATACGCAATCCCGGCAACAATTGTTCCGGCAGCAATAAGTAAGAAAAAACCGGTATTTTGCGATTTAACTATTTCTGTACCGGATTCCAGCGTAAGTTCTTTACCAATACTAAGTACAATAACGGCAATAATTAAAATTGCCATTGCGATTTTGCGCCGTTGTGACAAAGGGTCTCCCAGAATATATCGTCCCAAAATAGCAACCCCAAGAAGAGTTGACGATTGAATAAGCGGAACCGCAATAACAAGACCAATCACCGCATAACCAAGAACTTGAAGATGCGCCCCAATCAATTGACAAAAAATCGCCGCAAAAACTACATAAAAAATTAACCGCTTAGAAATAAATCGAAACCGCCCCTGAAAAAAACGCAACAACAACCAAGGAACCAAAATAAATAAACCTATTGACTCCTTGTAAAACAAAATCCAATCGCTATCAAAATTATAACCCGTCAAAAAACGAATGACTATATTTGAAACAGCATAACAAAGAGTTGAAAGGAATGAAAAAATTATTCCGGTACAACGTTCACGAGTTGAAACAGTTAAGGGCGGTAAAACCGGTTTCGTTGACATATTTTAGGCAGGCAATTGATTCAATTGTTACCGAATTAACAATCCGGCTTCAACATCCGGCAGCAATTATCTTAAGAGTCCGGCAAGAGTTTGAGCAATTCGCGGAAGCGGTACAAGTGATTCGGCACCGCCTTTTTCATAAGCTTCTTTGGGCATTCCGAACACAACACATGTCGCTTCGTCCTGAGCAATACATCTGGCACCAGCATCACGCATTGCTTTCATTCCATTCGCTCCGTCCGCTCCCATACCAGTCAACATAGCTCCAATCGCTTTTTTTCCAACATTTTTGGCAACAGAAAACATCATTTGTTCTACAGAAGGACGGTGACCACAACACAAAGGAGCATCAAAACACCGAACACACCAACCCATTCCTGAACGAATAACCTCTAATTGTTTACCGCCCGGAGCAATCAAAACTCGTCCATCATAAATTACATCACCGTCTGCCGCTTCCTTCACTATAACTTGAGCAAGACCATTGAGCCGATCAGCAAACATTTTTGTAAATCCGGCCGGCATGTGTTGGACAACAACTGTTCCAATAAAATTTTTGGGAAATCCGCAAATTACTTCACGTAATGCTTCAGTTCCGCCGGTTGAGGCTCCGATGGCACAAATTCGGGTTGAGAGTGTTTGGCCTGCTGCTTTGGTTCCGGCAACTCCGCTTCCTCCGGTTGTTGTTGGTTCGTATTGTTTGTGTTTCCAGTGAGAGACATTGGCAGTAGAAGCAATTTTGATTTTGGTCTTGAGCTCGTCGATCATTTGATCGAGGTTTCCGTCTTTCGGTTTGGCAACAAAATCAACCGCTCCAGCAGCCATTGCTTCGAGTGTGGTTTTTTGTCCCCGTTCCGTCAAACTACTGACCATAACCACCGGAATCGGATATTGCGGCATCAATTTACGAAGAAATTCAACTCCGTTCATTTTGGGCATTTCAACATCCAAGGTCAGTACATCAGGACGCAACTTGACAATTTCATCTCGCGCTTGATAAGGATCAGATGCACTTCCACACACATTTATATTTTGATCTTTGGATAAACCATCCGAGAGAATACGCCGAACTAACGGTGAATCGTCAATAATCAGAACACGTACCATTCGAGCCATTGCCAATTACTCCATAAAAAGAAAAAAATAATATCTATTCAGTAGAATAATTTCGTAAATTTGTTTACGGACGGAAATTAAAAGACCGCCTGCCTCTTGATTTTTTACCTGATGATAAACAATAAGATTGCTACTGAATAATTACAAAAAATGATTGACTAACTTTAATAATTCTATTCTACATGCCAAAAATTACAAGAGACCACCATTCGCAACATCATCAACATCAACACTTGGGCGGATTAAATAAGTAGTTGATAGTTGATATACTCATCACACATTAAAATTCGGTTTTATAAGAACAGAATTTTTGAGTCTTTTATTTAAAAATCCTGTCAATTCTGTTGATCCCGTTACAATCTGTTTATCTGTCAAAAAACGAAAACCCAATGGTCAAGTATGATGAGTTGAGTATCGTGTTCGTATAGGGAGTTTTTTCCGTAATGGTTTGTAAATCGCATGCTGCGGCACTATCAACTATCTGTTATCAACTCTCAACTACTTTATGGGAACTTCTAAAAACCTAATGTAAAAATTTAT
>JAITIZ010000414.1 GCA_031279215.1 Planctomycetaceae bacterium | reverse complement strand
GACAACGCTGATGTCAATGCTTCTCTTTATGATATTCGTGAATATTTCAAAGGCCGTACAAACGGCAGAATGAATACGAAATCAACAGACCAAAAATTTAACGAATTAGATCAAACATTAAAAGATTCGCTCAAGAACCTTGCAGAAATTATCAAACCCGATATTTACGAATACGGTTTTTTGTTGCAATGAACTAATCGTTACGGTTGCAAAAAAATGTAATATTAAATGTTTTTTCTTTTTTAATTTTTTATACTTTTCACTTATGGATACGCTTCCTTTTCATTTTATGATGTTTGCTTTGGACATCATACTTTTAGCTGGATTTTTGTTTTTATTATTATGGAGATCATCATTTGGGAAATTGCCGTCGCCGACAATTTACGATGGTTTGCCTTACATTTCGCAAACAAATATTCCGCAACCGGCAATTCAAGTGCGTTGGTCTGTTTTATTTGATTTTTTTAGTTTGGGTTTGTTTGGAGTATTGGGGCTTGCCGGAATCAGAGTCATTGCCAAAATATTCGATACGAATCGAGGGCAATGTATTATGGAAGGTTTAACTTATCATATTAGTGTTTTTCTGATCATTGCTGCTATTCTTTTGTTACGAAAGCGGCGTATGATTGCTGCATTTTTTGCTGGTTTGGCTGGTTTATTGATTTTTGGTCTTGGTTTTGACATGCTTGTTTTGGAGCCGTACAGTCTTGTTGTTGAAAATTATGTTATTGAAACGCCGAAACTGAAAAAACCGCTTAAACTTGTTTTTGTTGCAGATATTCAGACGGACCGAATCGGGAACCATGAACGCCGGACGTTACAATTGATTCAAAAACAGCAAGCGGATTTAATTATTTTGGGTGGTGATTATTTACAGTATTATGAAGGAGCACAAGATGTTGCCGATTTACCGGAACGGTTTGACAATTTATTTCGAGAGATTTCGCTTACCGCATCGCTTGGAGTTTATGCTATTGCCGGAAACATTGGACCCAATAATTTGTTCAAAAATACCGGTGTTGAAATGATTTCCGAATCAACAATTTTAGAGAATTTAGGATCGGAACAAGATTTGGGACCGATTGATTTGGTGTTGCTTTCGTTGAATGATTCGGCGGGAAGTGTTGGAGAACGCGGTTTAACGGATACGGGAAATTTTATTATTATGGTTGGGCATCGTCCTAATTTTGCGATCAAAGGGTATCGTAGTGAACGTTATCCCGGTCTTGACGAAGGTTATCAAGATGCGAAGCAGGCACCGGATTTGATGCTTGCCGGTCATACCCATGGGGGGCAAATTGTTCTGCCTTTTTACGGACCGATTGGATTAGGAGGTGATAACTTTGTCAAACAGACTCCCCGAAATATGTTGAGCGGAAGATTCACTTTTGAGAATGGAGGAACTCTAATTGTTACTCGCGGCAGCGGAATGGAACGCGGTTGGGCGCCGCGGGTTCGTTTTCTTTGT
This sequence comes from Planctomycetaceae bacterium, assembly GCA_031279215.1. Lineage (GTDB taxonomy): Bacteria > Planctomycetota > Planctomycetia > Pirellulales > Thermoguttaceae > WRKP01. Next base: position 7,100 of record JAITIZ010000414.1, on the reverse strand, counting down.
AAGCCGGAAATCAGTGTTATTTATCTTGTTCCTGCCGGAGAAAATAAAGACACAAAAATTCAATAACTTTCTTGATGTTCAAAATACCAAAGAAGAACAAAAATTGCAAAATATTAAATTGCCGCAAACACAATGAATAAAAATAAGGAGCTCGAATTTATTCTCCAATAAACCTTTCTGACGATTGGGCGATAATAATGTTGCGCATTAATTGATGGGGATACATTCATTGATTGAAATTTCTTATCAATGGATGAGATCACTATTTGCGTTCCGCCTTAAACGTAACAACACATTTCGATCTTGTCCAAGAACAAGACCATGATTCTCGAACCGCCTAAACAGAATGACTCGGCAAGGATAAACTTAAAAAATCACCTAATTCCTTTGGGGATTAATAAAATCATCGAAATTAAAATAGACAGTTACTTTAAAACGGCTTAATTGATGGTACTATTCCTTAATGCGAAAACAAATGGTATGATACAGAGGAATTTGTTAGGTTATTGTGGTAGGTTTTTCCATGGTATTCCTTCTGATATGTTTTCGATTTATATGTTTTTGATTTATGTCATCACCGAATCTCTTGTTTTTTGAAACAATATTATGACAAACTCTCTTGAAACGAATTATTTTTCCAATTATTTTTTCCGAATTTTCTTATTTGTGATTCTTGTGGTTCTGGCGGCGATGTTACGTTTTTACCATCTTGGAACTTGGTCACACGGATTCGATGAAAATTATACGACAATGGAAACGCGGTACTTTTTTGAGAACCGGCCAATTCCTTCATATATGTTCAAAAATCCGCAATTTGATCCTCAAAAATCACAATTTTCGCGATTACCGCCCATGATTATTGCGGCTTATTATGTTCATTGGTTGGATTATCGGTTATTTGGTGATGATGAATTTGGGTCGCGGGTATTGCCTGCCATTATTGGTTCGTTCTGTGTTGGAATTGTGTTTTTGTTGGCTTATCCTTTGTTTGGCGGTTCGGCAAGTCTGATTCTTGCGGTTTTAATTCTCCTGTTCCCAGACCATATTTTGCACAGTCAAAATAATCGGTTTTATAGTCAAACATTTTTTTGTCTTTCGGTTGTTCTCCTTTTAGGCGGACATATTGTTGTTAAGCGTTCTGTTGTTGCTGCATTATTATTAGGTCCGATGTCTATTCTCATGGTGTTGAGTCATTCACTAACGGGATTGATTTGGGGATTTCTTCTTATTGGTTTAGTGGTCGGTTTTTGGGGAACAAAACAATTTAATTGGGACAATATCTCATGGAACAATATTCTATCGTGTAAAATTGTTTGGATTCTTGGGAGTTGGTCGATTATTTTGCTGGCGATTGCCATTCTACACATTTTACCGCTTGCTCAATCGTGGAATAATTTCCCAACTACAACCGTTTCATCAATTCATGCGGTGTTTGGACTGATATTTGGTCTTGGCTGGTCATTTTTTATGATGTGTGTACCGGCTTGGTTGTATGTTTTGTTTCATTTCAAAAAATCGTGTTACGGATATTGGTGTATCATTACAATATTATGCGGAACAGCTATTTTCTTTCTTCCGTTGAAGATGGCTTATCTTGCTCATTATCGTTTTCTTTTTTCGTTTCCATTCCTTGTAATTTTGGCATTATTTATTGATTGGATTGGCAAGTTAATTATTCAATCGGAAATTCCTTATTGCCGAACATTTTGTTGTATTTGGATTCTTTTTGTTCTATTTTCAAATGTTCCTGAACTTGCCAGTTATTATCAAGACGGTAATCGATATGATTGGCGGGCTGCGTACCAATACATTCGCGAACACCGGCAACCTGATGATCAGATTGTGTGTTCTCCTTTGGCGGCGAATCGTTACATTCCGGAATTGGAAACGAAATTCCTTGCCCGTGAAATAAATGCAACAACATTACAAGAATTACTTGACCGGAATCAAAACAAGACCGGACGTTTTTGGATTCCGGTTGTTTTCAACCGTTATGAACCGGATGAGAACATACGGAGTTGGCTTTACAATCACGCAGAATATAAAACACGGTTTGGAAAAAAACGCTACGATTTTGAAACTTACTTTATTGAAATTTTTCTATATTCTCCTTCATTCCCATGAATTTGAAACAGATATTACTTTGCGGAGCTGAAATTTGCGGGTTGAACTGTTTATCGCGATTTTGGACACGGCGGCGGTTGTTGGGACTTTGCTATCACAGTGTTGTTTCGGACGCCAGTCCCCAAAACGACGCCCGAACACGAATTGCCGTAACAGTTACACAATTCAATGAACAACTCAAAGAATTACGGAAAAATTGGAATCCGGTTTCGTTGTTACAAATTCGCAATGCCATTGAAAACGGCATTCCGTTGCCGGATCGGGCGGTTCATATTTCCTTTGACGATGGTTACCGAAACAATTTGACCCTTGCCGTACCGTTGCTTGCCCAATACGAAATACCCGCAACAATTTTTGTTACGACGAACATGATTGCGACTCACGGCGAATTGATATGGGCATTGGAACTTCATGAGCGGCTTGTTGCTTTTCCTGATTCTGAAATTGAAATTGACGGAACAACATATCCTTTGCCGCCGCCCGAATCTCCAAAACGAACAGAAATTGCTCTTGAATTACTGAATCATGTTAAACGTCTTCCCATAAAAGAATGTAATATTTTATTACAAAAACTTCGGAATCGTGTTATGATTGATTGGTCGCCTTCTTGGAAACGGGAGCTGTACGAATTTTTGGATTGGGACGAACTCCGTTTACTTCGCGGGCAGGGAATAGAAATTGGTGCGCACACGCTTTCCCATCCGGTTCTTTCATGTCTTAATCAAGCGGAATTAAACCGTGAACTTCTGGAGTCTAAAAGATGTCTTGAGCGTGAACTTGGTATTGAGTGTGATGTTCTTGCGTACCCATTTGGTTCGGAGAATGATTTTTCTGATCGGGTTGTTGATGTGGCGCGGGATATTGGTTTTCGTTTAGCGTTTACGTTACGGGAATGCCGTAATGCGGTTATGTTGGATGCAATGCGGATTCATCGGATTTGTATTCACCGTGAACATTCACTTAATTCGTTCCGTGCTTTAATTTCCGGTTTACGAAATATTTCATTGTTCTTGCCATGATTGAACAAAATATACTGTATCCCTCAATAAAAGTATCTGTTTATTTTGAACACGAAATACACGAAACTTCACTAACGACACAAAAATTATACGAAAATAACAACAAAAAAATTTTTCGTGTGTTTCGTGTTAAAAAAAAATTAAAACAAAAATATCAAAATAGACAGTTACCAATAAAATGGTCTTTTTTAATTTGGTAATTTGTAAACTTTGTGTAACTATTCCGTAGCTGCCCTATGCTATTGCCGGTTGTTCCTTCGGGGCGGTTACTGAATAATTATAAAGTAACTGCTGTTACAACCCGCAAGCAAAAAATAATGTAACTAAAAACATCAGTCAAATAACTGCATAAAGTGTATAATATTTTTAACTTTATTATTTTGCTGTAACTATATCGGAATCATTTGGAAAATGGATTATTCGTTGTTTGTTGTTGCTTTTGATGTGAAGCCGTAATTCATTACCTCGCCGTTCATATCGAGCGTCAAGAACCGGAACAGTATCTGTTTCGGTAACTTTCCAAGGTCTGGCAATAAGAAGAAATTCAACATCTTGTTGCGGTTTGGGTGTTGTTGCGGTCAAATGCCATTCCCGTACAGAAATTTTCGGCTGCGGATTCGGATCGTATTGATTTGTCTGTGTGAACACCAAACCTTCCGGTAACAAAAAATCAATCCGACACGCTGCCTTGTTGACCCGAATACCTATTCCTTGTTGTTGCGTTATCGGTTCGAACAATTCGATAGATTCTGGAGCATTCAGTTTAATCTTCCCAAGCCGGTTTTGAATATATTCCGCAAAAACTTTATCATTGGCCAATGATTTTCCGTTTGGAAAATAGCTTTCCATTGGTTGAAACGGATTTTTAGCATGAAGCCAATATTCAAATGTTGCCGGTTTTACCGACTTGAGCCGGTCATAGACGACTAGAACATCCGGTTTCAAAAAAACAAGATGACGGCGGAAATATTCAAGAATTTTACCGTCGGGATATTTTTGTACGAGTTCTTCCGAAATTCCTTTTTCTGTACGATAACCGGCAGAGGCTTCGCCGATCACAATATCATATTCGGCTCCATCGTCAAATTGAAGATTTTCAAAACGAATAATTTCTCCGATTGCTTCGTTACTCCGTTTGAGTTGTCCGATACCATCAACCGTAATATTATTTTCGGAGCGAGTTGACCACATCCAGTTTATGTGGTGCGGACTACCGTAATAATCACGGCGTCCCGAATTGATCAACAAATTTTCGTTCCACGCCGAAAAAATGTACGAATTATTCGCATCATAACCGTGCGAAACACTGCCAAACGGTGCCGGAGTCGACTTGAACTGAACCTGAACATTGTTGGCGGAATCAAGCAGTGTTGTGTTCAACATGACAAGACCGGTTCCTTTGAACCATTTCGATACCGGTAAATCAGTCGGCTCTTTGGCTTTGAACACCGATTGATCAACCCCGCGTTCAATCATGGACGCTTTCCGAATAAACGTGTAATAATTCAGTGGTGTTTTGAATGTTTTGTGAGCATCGACATACCAACGCCAATACGGATTAACCGCCTGCATCGCCACAATATCAACGAGTTCGAGACAAGAAGTTGATTTATATTCCTGATTGAGATCGCCAAGAGAGCCGCCGATTTTTCCCGGCGGCATCAAATACATCGGATAATAACCAATTTGCGAATAATACGGTTTTTCAAAGGCATTGATACCGAATGCTGCCAGCATTGCGTCCGCCCACCAACAAAACCGGAGTTGGTACGAACTCCAATAAGAAACACCTTCGTGCCAACCGCCATCATCATCACTCCACGTCGGATAAACCGCATAAAATTTATTCATCGCAAACCAAATCCAATGATCCGCTTCGGAAATTTCTCCGTGAAACGCTAATCCGACTTCGCCAAGAAAATGCCAAGCTCGGTTGGCGTGGGAATCATAAGGATACCAAAGTTGTTTCGGATAAAGATGACGATACATCTCTTCCCCGCGAATTTTCATAACATTACGGCAAATTTGTTTTTCCTCTTCTGTTAATTTGGCGTTGATAAACGTATAAGTTCGGGCAAAATGGTACGCAAACGGCATTCCGGCTTCGTCGTTGTAACGATAACCGGTTGCGCCTTTGGGATCCCATGCGGCTGCGGCAAGCAATAGTTTTTTTGCCGACTCCGCATAATGTTCATTACCGTCAAGATTCCAAACAAATGCAAGAGTTGCGGCATTTTCGAGAACAGCAATCGTTTTTGTACGATTACCCCACCATGTCTCCAATTCGTTTTTCCATGTATTTCTGTTCTGATAAAGCGGCGGTTCTGTTATATCCGGCGGATTTTTCAGCAGTTGATCACAACGTTTGACAAGATTCTTGTATTCGCCGGCAAGTTCGTTTTTCGCAAGTTCCTGTAATCGTGCAATTCCTTCGGGACGAACAAAAATTCGCGGATGTTCCGACGGAATCCGTTTCAATAATTCACTTTGTACCGGCAAAGGCATAGAACGGGCATTTTTCGGAACGGTAAATATTTGTTCCTGACTCCAGGCGGTTGCTGATCCGTTTTTTGTAAAACCTCGATATTTCCAAATATAATTTCCCGGTTTCAAAATAACAGGCGGTGTATGCACATTGAATTGCCAATCTTTGATTTCGTACACAATTTTGTTTGCAGTATCCTGAACAGTGAGTTCCCAACGATCAATCTCTTTAACCGGTCGCCACGCAAAATTCGGCGGTGTAACGGTAATGGTTTGATGATTGAAAGGTCGTCGTCCCCATTCTCCGGTTTTGGCGGGTGATTCATCCAGTTTAACTTCAGCCGCAATGGACAAAACAACAAAACTGTAAAAAACACTAAGGAATGCAACAAAAATTTTCTGATATGCATGAAAAAACATAACAAATTCTCCATAATTAAAGATCATAAATTTTCAAAATAACGAAAACACCTTAATTTTTTATCAATTTTTATCAAATTTTATTTTAAAATCAATCACAATTTATAATATTTCGGCGGAATTTTTATTTGAATCGTTAGATAATCAAAAGGTAGTTCAACATTTTGCTGAAGGGTTACGCCCCAACCATGGGTGAAAACCATTCAGTGAAAAGTTACCTAATACTTCTTGCAGTCATTTGATTGATGTTTTTAATTCCCCGCATTTTTTGTTTGTGAATGATAAAACGGTTACTTTAAAATGTATTCCGTCCTGAAAGGACATTGCATAACAACCTGCCGTAACATGGCAAGTACAAAATCATAAAACAATTTCGCCCTGAAAAAGGCAGTGGAGGAAATCACCTATGTATTTAATGTTTCGCTCACTCACAATCATCACCAACTTTCCATTGCCCTTACGGGGCGAGGATTTTTATATCATAACGTAAATTGCTAATAAAATTTAAACATAAAAAATATGGATGCACAAAGTATGTCTATCTTTTGTTTATTTGTGCAAATAATCAAAAAATTGTTAATAGGTTAGACAATATTACGATTATTTTTCAACAAAAATCAATGTTTGTGATGGTGCAAGTGTTAATGGAACCGAATTCGTTTCCTGAATTTCTTCGATTTTACCGGTTACCGGATCAAATTGTAATCGTGCATGAATTTTGGGACATTTAAGTGCTCCCTGATACGGTTCGTTTCCGGCATTAAGAACAACGTAAATTGTATGGTTATCTCGTTCAAAGTGTCCCAACGAAATCCAACCGTTTGCCGGAATGATTTTTGCTAATTCTGAATTGAGAAGATGCTCAAGATGTTTCTCAAGATTTTGTGGAGTCAATGGAGTATCAACAGTATCGGCAAGCTCACGAACTCCCAAGTTCCTGATTTCATGAGGAATCTGAACATTTTGCGGAACGAGTAACGGTAAATCTGTTCGTTGTGAAATCCGAAGCCAATCCTTAACTCCCTGATCATCGACAATAATAAATGGAATTTG
>JAITIZ010000355.1 GCA_031279215.1 Planctomycetaceae bacterium | reverse complement strand
ACGGGTGTTTTTTCAAGTTTGAGGTCTTATTTCCAGTGTTCACAGGCTGGTTGTTAAAATGGTTAAAAATTTTCGGGTGATTTTGGCATTTTAAGGTTTTCACGTACGGTTGCCTACCTTGGGTTTAACTAAAGGTAACTTCTAAAAACTAATATTAGGAGGAACGCAGGCGTCTCGCCTGCACTGTTTTTTACAAAAAAAACTCCTAAAAATGCGGTCGAGACGACCGCGTTCCTTCTAACAATAAATTTTTACATTAGGTTTTTAGAAGTTCCCTAAATGAACACACCGGTCTGTGAACGCTTGGGATTTTTTTACCAATAACGAACATATTCCCAAGAAAGTTCTTTGTTATCGGGAATGGTTTCGTGGACGGTTTGTTTTACATTGATTTTTTCTTCAGCAATTGCTTGTTCCCAGCAGTCGCCTCGGAAATAATCCGTCCATGCGTCAAGCCTCGCCCCCAAACGCCACGCCCTTTCAATTACACGACCCAACCGCCGATCACTCCGGCATATTAACGCTTCAAGTAAACTTGTTTCCAATGTGTGATATTTGAGTGAAATACCCGTCCGCCGAACACGATTGACCAACCGTGTGTGAGTGTTAAGAAAATACCCCTGCGATTGCATGCCCAACCGCTCCCATGCCGTATGAGGTTTCGGTACAAAATTGGAAACATTCGTCGTAATTACCGGAGTCCTCCCACGAATCCGTTTGCCCAAACGCCCAATTTCCAACGATAAATCAATGATCCCATCAATATCCGCTTCCGTCTCCCCCGGTAAACCACATAAAAAATACATCTTGACCCGATTAAAACCATTGGCAAAAGCCGATTCACAACCGGTAAGAAGATTTTCATTGGTAATTGGTTTACCGATTCGCCGCCGCATTTCGTCGTGTGCTGCTTCGGGAGCCAGGGTTAAACCGGAGGTTCGTTCTGTGGTCAATTGTTGCATCACATTACTGAGTTGGTGATTCACCCGCAAACTCGGTACCGAAATAGAAACATTCAACGGTGTTAGCACCTCGCGAAGACGTCCCATAAGTTCCTCAAATTTCGGATAATCACTGGTCGAAAGTGAAAGCAACGACACTTCATCAGAACCGGTTGCCAGACAAGATTCCAATGCAATTCGGGCAATCGATTCAGGACTCCGAATCCGAATCGGACGTTTTTGCACAGAACTAACACAAAACTTGCACCGCCCCGGACAACCTCGCATAATCTCAATCGATACCCGATCTTGAACACATTCAACCAACGGAACAATACGAAGAATCGGCGGTTCAAAAGTCTCAATCTCTTCGACAATTGCCGGCCGAACCACTTCGGGAACTCCCAACTCATTCGGCAATGGCCTTAACGCCCGACCATCCGAATCATAACGAACAGAATAAAATTGCGGAACAGCAGCAAATGGAAATTGACGCACCGTTTCAAGTAATGCAGAACGACGGTTTGAATGAACCCGTTTCATCTCAAGCCAAAAATCACAAACCGCCGGAAGAGCTTCTTCACCATCGCCAATAATAAAAAGATCAATAAAATCACTCATAGGTTCCGGGTTGACTGCCGACGGACCCCCCGCAATAACCAATGGATCATTCATTGTTCGTTCCGCTGTGTGGAGCGGCACACCGCCAAGATCAAGCATCGTCAAAACATTGGTGTATGACATTTCGTATTGCAGCGTAAAACCAAGAACGTCAAACTCCGTAAGCGGTGAAAATGTTTCCAGCGAGTAAAGCGGTAAACCACGCTTCCGCAACGCCCGCTCCATATCAGGATAAGGCGCAAATACCCGCTCACATGACCAATCAGAACGACGGTTCATCAGAAAATAAAGCAACTGAAGCCCGTAATTGCTCATCCCAATCGTGTAAACATCAGGAAATGCAAAACAAAACCGACCACGTACCGAATCTTTCGGCTTCACAATACTCCCAAGTTCACCACCGATATATTGACCCGGAAGTGTTACTTCGGAAAGTAATAAATGTTCAATCTCTTGGCGAAATGTCAAAATATTTTTGCGTAAAATACCACAATTAGTATGAACCGTATTTTAGTTTTTTAATTGTAAACAATCCATGTTTGAGTTCTGGGGGGTTGTGTTCCAAACATTATCTGCTTCGGGGTTCCGTTTTTCGTATCCGAGGCTTTTGAGGACTTCGAGAATTTCGGAACAGGTCGGAAACATGCGTCCGCTGGTTTGTTTGTAATCGTTCAATGCGTTCATAAATTCAACTTCGTCATGAGAATAGTCCCGCTCGCATGTTGATGGGTCAATCTGACGACGGCGACCATTTTTCTTCTGCTTCAATAACTCCGGCGAAGACGGTAAAGGAGTTGAAATTGCTGCCGGTTTGTCAACCCGCTTAAAATCATACAAACCGGATAGATTTCCTTCAATAGGTTGGGAAAGTTTTTCAAATTCGTCCAATGTTGCCAACTCATCATCGAAAAAAGGTAACTTCGACCCAGCCAACTCCAAATCCTGTAAGCCGTGTTCATTCAAATTGTTCTGCTCGTTCTGGTTGTTCCGATCATTCTGATCCTTTTGCTTGTTATCGCATAAAAGATTTTGGTCAACAACCCAATTTTTTCCGGCAAAATCAACATGATGATTTGCTGTTCTTGGTACATCGGCAACCGAATTGGAAATAATCGTAGTTTTTTCCGCAACCGGTTTATCGGTATTCCAACCGGTTTGGCAGGAAACCGGTTGACGTGAAAAATTGGGAGAAAGAATGTTGAGAGGTAAGGCTTTACGCGGTCTTCCTCGTTTTTTTTTCAATTTCGGTTTAACCGGACAAATTACCGGAGAATCCGGTTCCTGTGTTGTTGGAACCGCAACAAGAGAAAATTCTGATAAATACGGTTCCGAGTTCCCTTGAATATCAAGGGAATATTCAAATTGCTGTGACATCAAAGCACCTTTCCAAGGGGGAAATGAAAGAATGAGGGGAATTGGGAAAAATCTTCTAAAAATTCATTCGACACGATTCAAAAAAACTTTTAACAATCATGTAAAATGTTCGGATATGTTAAAATCAACGGATTACAGAACAACGCCGGTTTTAACATTTGAGCCTGATAAATCTATCATTGACATCATAACGATTTTTCACATAATCCGACAATCAAACCCGGATTGCCGGTAATCGAACTCGAAACATTGAGAGTTGGTAATTACTTTGGGGAACTTCTAAAAACATCAGGAACGCAGTCGTCTCGACTGCACATTGCCTATAAAAAGTGCAGGCGAGACGCCTGCGTTCCTGATGTTTTTAGAAGTTCCCTTTGACCGGTAACAAATTAGTTGTTTTGTAATATATCAGTGGAATTTTTGTTTTTTGCTGATTGCCCCTACGGGGCGAATTGGTACACAATTTTTTGACTCGAAAACAAAAATTCTACGGATATATTACAAACTGTATCTCAAAAACTTACAATAAACGAACAACCGCCTGAGATTT
>JAITIZ010000335.1 GCA_031279215.1 Planctomycetaceae bacterium | reverse complement strand
CATTGGTCGAACTTCTTGTGGTGATTGCGATTATCGGCGTGTTAATCGCTCTTCTGTTGCCTGCCGTACAAGCAGCCCGTGAGGCAGCAAGACGAATACAATGTACAAACCAGGTGAAGCAGTATGTACTTGCTTTACACAATTATCATGATACGGAACAAGCATTTCCTGCACGTTGTTCCGGTATTCCGGGACCCGGTGATAACTCTTCCGCTACCGCAGGAAATCGCGAACGTCTGAGTGCTACAGTGGCGATTCTGCCTTTCATCGAACAAGCATCGCTCTATCAAAGCATCAAATCGACTTTGCCAAGTATCAATCCCTGGCAAACGAATGCCACTTACACGATTAATGGGGTCGCTCAACCTAACCATTGGCTCCAGAACATTCCGACTGTTCTTTGTCCGTCCGATGGAACCGGTGTTTTGCGTAAAGATACTCAACTTAAAGGTTCTAATTACGCGGTTTGTCAGGGCGATTGGGTTTCTTGCACAACGAATGTGTCTAACGGTGTTCGTCCAGACCAGAGAACACGCGGTGTTTTTGGTTGTAAAGTTTGGCGGGCAATGGCAGATATTACGGACGGAACCAGTAACACCATTGGAGTTTTGGAACGGGCAATGGCAACTGGCCGCAGTGATGATTACGCAATTGCCAATGTTGCTATCATCAGCCGGATTACTTCAGTCAGTAATGGTCCCACTGCCGGTACAGACCGCAGCAGGGATTGGAATCTTGACGGTTTTCCGACAATCGATGCCGATAACTGTGCAGAAACACGCGGAACCGGAAAAAACTATAAAACAAGCGGTTTGACTTATGGTCGTGAACAAATGCAACGATGGGGAGATGGTTCGACCTACTTTGGTGTTATCGGGACGATTATACCGCCTAATGCTCCAGCATGTAGCAATGGCAGTAATCCCGGAAACGACTATTTTCTTGCCGGACCAACCAGTAAACATTCCGGCGGAGTTAACGGTGCTTTGATGGATGGTTCCGTCAGATTCTTCTCAGATACTATCAACGCCCGAACAAATGGTGCTCCAATGGCATTAAATTCCGAAGGAGGAATTTCAAATTTCGGTGTTTGGGGCGCGTTTGGATCTATGAATGGAGGGGAAAGTACGACTCCTTAACTAATTTTCGTACATTTTTCAGGATACTATTACTATTTTTTTTCCTTTTTATCAGGAGATTTTTACTATGAAAAAACAATCATTATCGATTTTTGAAAACCAATTTTCAGTGTTGACGCGTGCTTTTACTTTAGTTGAACTTCTTGTGGTGATTGCGATTATCGGGGTGTTAATTGCGTTACTGTTACCAGCAGTTCAAGCAGCACGAGAAGCGGCGCGGCGGATGCAATGTACCAACCACTTGAAGCAACTTGTGATCGCCGCACATAACTATCATGATACGATGAAAAAGTTACCGCCTGGCTGGATTTACTGGGTGGGAACTCCCGAATCAGGAGATTCACGTCCTTGGTGGGGTTGGGGGACGTTCATTTTACCGTACATGGAAAATACGGCGTTGTTTGATGCTCTCAACCCCCGTGAACGAATGTTGCAAACCATTTGCCGCGGAAATAGTCTGACGGGAACGACAGATACCTTGACAACAGACGATAGACGTCTCCTGCAAACGATTATTCCGACATTTCGTTGCCCGAGTGATAGTGGTAATGCGTTAAATGACGATACCTGTCATTTTGGGAATACAACAAAAACAGTTTACCTCACAAAAGAAAACAATCCAATTGCCAAAGCCAACTATGCTGCTTGTATGGGAGAATCTAATCTTGATTCCGCAGCCACATGGACTGGAAGTAACGATAATAACGGCGTTTTTTATGCGAATAGTTCCATGCCGATGTCTGCGATTGAAGATGGAACTTCCAATGTCGTTTTTATGGGAGAAGTTTGTACGGAAATAGGAGATGTCAAATTTTTCGCTACAACATGGGTTGGCGTGGGTAATCCAGGATGTACCGGAGATGGTTCACAGGGAGTTGGTAATCCTGATAATGACATGGGAATTTATCGTACAGTACGTCGAATGAAGTTTGACATTCTTATCAATACAAATAGACCGGTTAATTATAACAAAGCCTATAGCAGCCTTCATCCAGGCGGTGCTAATTTTGGAATCGGAGACGGTTCTGTTCATTTTTTGGCAGAAACAATTAACACAGATGTGTATGACCTTTTAGGTCGCCGCTCATCAGGAAAATCAAAAAGTTTTAAATAACATAATTATTAAAACATCATCATATCACCCTATTTTATAAAGAAAGGAATTTCGATGGAGATTAAAAAGTTTTTTTGTGTTGGTATTTTGTTTTGGGCAGGTATGATCCTCATGGTTTCCGGTTGTGACAATCCGGCTCCTGCCAATGTCACAGGAACGGTAACTTTTGACGGAAAACCTCTTCCGCAAGCTATGGTGATTTTTTCACCGGTGGATGGTTCCCGTTCTTCTGTTGGAGTAACAGATGCTCAGGGAACATACAAACTTCGTTTTTCCGCATCGGCGTCAGGGGCTATTGTCGGTGAACATAAAGTAGAAATACGAACAGCGACAACAGATCCCGATCCTTCCGATAAGACCAAAGCAGTTGAAATCATTCCCGCACGTTATAATAACAGTACGGAATTGCGGCAAATATTAAAAAAAGGAACTCAAGTCATCAATTTCGATATCAGTTCCCAATAATATGCGTTACTCAAACGGTAAAACGGATTTTGTAACATATCAGTGTAATTTTTGTTTTTTGCTCTTAACCCCGCTAGGGGTGTGAAGTGCATAACCGGCGGTGAAGCGAAGCGCAACCGCCGGAGCAGGAACTCCCTCATTTTCCAAAGCCCTGCAAGGGCGAGATAATAGTGAATAGTGAATAGTGTTCGCAAGCGGATTACTGCCCTAATGGCAATAATTCCGCATGCGACACTATTAACTATTATCTATTCCGGGGTTAAGAGGAAAAAATAAAAAACCGACTGAATAATTACAAAATATCACCAAAATTTTTAAAATATTTGAAAAATATCCAGAAAAAGACGAAAACCCTAATTGACAGTCTAAACTTTTTTGATAAACTGTGAAACTTAATCTGTTGCGATTTGCCGTTTTTTGCCGCTTGTTTTGCGGTAAGCGAATCGCAACAATTTCAATGAAACCTTACAAAATAAGGAGTCTAACAATGAAAAATGTAATGACGTGTTTGGTCGGGATTTTTGCAGGATTTTTTGCGAAAAGCCCAATGTTAAAATGGGCAAACCAGGGGGGGGGGGCACTCTGTAGTGGAAAGTTGAGAACGGATAGTGGAGAATATTCACGTTCTAAACTATTTCCTGTAAACTTTTTACAACTTCTCCGTTCTTCACCGTTTGGCTTTACATTGGTCGAACTTCTTGTGGTGATTGCGATTATCGGCGTGTTAATCGCTCTTCTGTTGCCTGCCGTACAAGCAGCCCGTGAGGCAGCAAGACGGATGCAGTGTGTCAACAAGTTGAAACAATTGGGTATTGCGACTCACAACTATCACGATACCCATGGTAGTTTACCGACTGGAATGTCGCGTATTCACCGAACAATTACCAACACGAATCAACATAAATTCGGGTTATTCCTTCACTTATGTCCGTTTTCCGAACAACAGACACTTTATGACGAATTTGTGGGCAAAGCGGACGCCTATAATTACGATAAATTCCCCGCAATTGCTGCTGGTTTAACTCTTTCCGGTTTGGTTTGTCCGTCCAATTCCGGTGAAGTTCCAATTACCAATGCGGGTGTTAATACTCTTAATGGTCGGAACAATTATGCTCCCGTTTTTGGCGATGTTATTGTTTGGGGTGCTACCGCAAATGCACTAAATAATACGTCGGTTCATTGTCCACGCGGTTTTTTCGGTATCAAATACTCTTACAAAACATTTGCCGGTATCACGGACGGACTTTCCAATACGATTGCTTTCTCGGAACGAGTCGGACTGAAATCATTGCGGCAGGAGTATTATCCTGAAAATCCCAAAGCAGGAACAGTAAAAACCTCGTCTTGGAGTACTGAATCGTATGCGGCAACGCGGCAACATTGCATCACGGCGCAGGCAACAACCACCGCTATCGGAAACAGTGTCGGAATCCAATGGGCTAACGGCGATTTCAGCGTTAATGCTTTGATGACGGTAATGCCGCCAAACGCGGCAAGTTGTGCAGGAGAGGATTGGGGAGCTCAATTGATACTCAACACCCCGTCAAGTAATCACAAAGGCGGCGTGAACACATGCTATGGCGATGGTTCCGTTCACTTTATTACAGAAACAATCCACAGCATTACAAGCGGACAAACCGATTCAACCGAAATATTGAAATACAATAAAGAAAGCGGAATTTCTCATTGGGGCGTTTGGGGCGCATTGGGATCCGCCTGCGGTAACGAATCTCAAAGTCCGTAAAAAAGTCAAGTAATCCAGAGTCGGGAAACTTTTCAAAAGAGGTTAACCAACCCTGGATTACTTATTTTGGTAATATATCAGTGGAATTTTTGTGTGAAACACCGAAAAAGCAATAATTCAAAGGTAGACCATGTTTCGCCTACATTAGGTTTATCTTTTAACGAAAATTTCACTGATATATTACCTTATTTTTTAGATATTGATACGAACACTTAATTCAAAACAACAACAAGGAGATTATTTTTATGAACCGAATTTTTTTAACACTAACATTAATTATTTGTATCGTTATTTGCCTATTACAGGCAAGTTGTTCATCGAAAGATGTACCGCCTGATTTTCCCAAAAAACTTGTAGATTTTCACGTAAAATTGCTTCATGAAGGAAAACCGGTTCAAGAGGCTGCCATTGTATTTGTTGCGGAAACTCCGTCAAGTTACAATGTTCTTGGACTTACGGATTTGGGTGGAGTTACCAAACCGAAAACAGCCGTCAACACTTACTCACAGTCTGGTATTCCGCCAGCCGGCTACAAAGTAATCATCACTCATACCCCGAAAACGGCATCCGAACTTTCCAATGCCGAATTAGGAAAAATGACGATGGATGAAGTAACCGCTTACCGCAAAAAAATTGACGCCGAAATCGCAGCGTTACCGCATCCTGTTCCCAAAGAATGGGGAAACATCAAAACCACACCCGTCAAAATTACTGTTCCCGAAAAAGGCGGCTCGGTAACTATTGAAATTACCGATTCAAAAACTTTCGTTCAGTAATGGACTTGAGATTACTCATTATACTTGAGGCGGTGTATTAATTTAGGGAACTTCTAAAAACCTAATGTAAAAATTTATTGTTAGAAGGAACGCGGGCGTCTCGACCGCATTTTTAGGAGTTTTTTTGTAAAAAAACAGGGCAGGCGAGACGCCTGCGTTCCTCCTAATATTAGTTTTTAGAAGTTACCAAATGTACTGTTTTCACAAATGTACTTTGGCGTTCATAATATTTGTGTTTGTAACAAATTCAATATACCGATAAAAATGTTCGTAACTATACTTTATCCTGTCATAACTTGGTTACCTTATTTAGTAGGATGAAAGAAAATGGGTTACTGTTTTATTGTCTTTTTCCGCACAACATTTGTCCGAAAAAGGGGGACAACAAACAACTTGACATTGGCAATAAACGATTACCAATGTTAAACGAGCAGGAATAAACACTTGTTTTAAGCCAAAAGACTGCTGTCCGAAATCAAAAGACCGTTGTCCGAAGCCAAAAGACTGCTGTCCGAAATCAAAAGACTGTTGTCCGAAGCCAAAAGACTGCTGTCCGAAGTTAAAAGACTGTTGTCCGAAGCCAAAAGACTGTTGTCCGAAACCAAAAGACTGTTGTCCGAAACCAAAAGACTGTTGTCCGAAAGCAAAAGACTGCTGTCCGAAAGCAAAAAACACGTGTAAAAAAGCAATAAATACACACTGAAAAGCGGTAATTATTCTCAAATGGGGTGTGATTGTTGGTTTTTTTGTTGATTTTGTAAGGATTTTTAAGTGATTAGCCTGTGGATTGAGGCTGATTCTTTTTTGTTTTGTGTAAGTTGTGTACCAATTCGCCCCGTAGGGGCAATCAGCAATAGCGTAGGGCTAATAGTGGATAGTTGATAGTGGATAGTGGATAGTGTCGCAAGCGGATCACTACCCAAACGGCAATAATTCCGCATGCGACACTATCCACTATCAACTATCCATTATCAACTATCAACTATTTATGAGGAGATTGTTACTAAAAGCGAGAATTTTTGTGCTTGGAGTGAAGATGTTGTCAATAAAAGTGAGGATGTTGCTGCAAAAAGCGAAAATGATCCCGCTCGGAGCAAGGAATTGCGTGCGGGGAGAAAAAAAAGAGCAACTATCTATTTAAATCGTCCGCAGATTTTCGCAGATTTTTAACAATTATTTTTTGGGAACTTCTAAAAACCTAATGTAAAAATTTATTGTTAGAAGGAACGCGGTCGTCTCGACCGCATTTTTAGGAGTTTTTTATAAAAAAACAGGGCAGGCGAGACGCCTGCGTTCCTTCTAATATTAGGGAACTTCTAAAAACCTAATGTAAAAATTTATTGTTAGAAGGAACGCGGTCGTCTCGACCGCATTTTTAGTCGTTTTTTGTAAAAAAACAGGGCAGGCGAGACGCCTGCGTTCCTTCTAATATTAGTTTTTAGAAGTTCCCTTTAAGAGTTTTTCTCAAGCCGGCAAACGTATAAGCCGACAATATCATTAAGTATATTAGAATCGGAATAATTGATAAATTTTGACACCCCCTGTATTTCCTAATACCTTCTATTTTCTGAAGAAGCAATGAAATTAACCTTACATAAAATAAGTAATTTACGGGTTATTGGGGTAACAATTATTTCCATGATTCTTTGTCTTGGAATTGTTGCTGCCGAAGAGATTTCCGATTTTGAGAAATTACTCAGGGAAGCTCTCAAAAATAATCAGAATAATCAGACCCAAAAAACAATTTCTAATTCCGAAAATCGTATATCCGGCAATGTTACATCAAAGAATGCGGCATCAAAGAATACTACATCGGAGAATCGCGATTCCGAAAAACCGAAACCATTATCAACAGCGTCCAAAAATACATCGTTGCCGGTAATTGATGCCAAACCCTTGCCCAGCATAAAACCCAAAGAACCGGTTCCAATCAGGTCTTCCGTCAATGTAAAATCGCCGCCGCCCGAACCTGTTAATCTGAATGACGGCTGGGTTGCGGTAAAACCCAACGACCACACCATTTCGGCAATCAATACCGGAAATGAGAAATCTGTTCTTGTCGCCGAAGCAACGAAAACCGGTACTCCCGCCATTGACCCTAACGCCTCCATTTGGGATGCCGTACCCGAAACAATTTCCCCAAAAGATCCAAAACCACAAAGTTTTGAAGAACCGGCATTACTTCAGAATAATCAGAATGTTACCGAACCGAGTATTACAGAACCGGCAATTACCGAACCGAATCTTACAAAACCGGTAATTACAAAACCGGTTGTAGAACCCAAACCGTTTGTTAATCCGGTGGTTATTCAGCCGTCGCCGTCACCTTGGGACAGCCCAATCAATAAAAATTCAGAACCCGAACCCACAACTACTATTGATTGGGGTGTTGTTGCCAACGGAAAAAGTGATGAGAAAAAAAGTGATGAGAAAAAAGATTTTTCCGATGTTCCAGAAGATACGGTTAGTAAAAAATCCAAAGAGTCTGGAAAATCTGATAACTTTGAAAGTTTTGAACAATCAGAAAAATCCGGTGAAAAAACTCCTTTGTTGATAAGCAATAAACCGGCACAAAATTCCGAAACACCGGAAACAGATCAATCAAATCCGCCAAACTCACCAGACTCATCGGATTTAACCGTTCCCAAGAGTAAAAATTTAGAACCTATTCCCAAAAAAGCAGAAGAAAATTCGAGTATTGATATGGATGCCATTCTCAATGCTTTGGCGAAAGAAAGTAAAGAAAACAAAGAAGAAGAAAACGACAAAGATGTTACGAAAGAATCCGGTGAAAAGTCCGATGAAAAAACTGTTACTGAAAAAAAGGTTACTGAAAAAAATTCCGGTGAAAAAGAACAAACTGAAAAAGTTAATGATTCGGCTGATTCTAAAACGGCTGATTCTAAAACAGTTGATTCTAAAGCGGCAGAATCTGATAAATCCAAAGTACCGCCCGATACACTCGTTCAAACTCCTTCCGAATCAGAACCGGTTACAACAGAACCGGTTGTACCGGATTTTGACAATAACGAAGAAGAGGAGACGGTATGGAAATTGATTAACGCCGATAAGGTTGGCGATCCGCACAGCAAAGACAAAATTAAATTAATGTATGATGAGATCGTGAACGGTTTGAAAGCGCGTAATATTACGAGTCGGTATGATATGTGGAAGGGTTATGCCCGTAGTACGCTTCGCAGCACCGCCGGACTTAACACCGGAAGCGAACTTGATGGGCGTTGCCGTTTATCCTGGTATCAACAACTTTATAACGAACCAATTCAATCTATTTTTACTGTTGAGGAATATTCGCGGAAATTACATCACGCATTGAGCAATAGTCATCGTCATCTTGCTGAAATTATGCCGGATATCCGAAAAAAGATGGATGTTCCAGGACGGAATGATGCTGGTGTTCGATTTCTTGCCTGCACAACACCGTTTGAAGCCATCAATGAAATAAAACGTTGTTTATTGGAAGCGCAAATGGCTCACGCCCGTGCTCTTTCGACATTAACCACCTCTGAACAAGCAGAATTAGCCAAAAATCTTATTCCGACTTTTATTGGACAAGGTATTGGGGGAGGTTGCGTCAACGGACACACCATTCCGAACCGAACTTTCGGACGACGGCTTTGTAATCTCATGGAAAAAATGGATAAAGCCGGAATGTACGATGCGGCAGAAGCGTTGCTTCCTTTAACGAATACGGCATTACTTGGATTGTTGGACAAATTGCCGGAAGATGCCTTTCCGACAGTAATGATCAACGGGCAAAAAGTACAACGTCTTTCAACCGCTGCCGGTGATGTTATTATCAGCGGGCGTGAAAACAATGTTTACGATTTGGATGCGCCGGAAATGAATGATGTTGCCTGTATTATTGATTTGGGAGGCAATGATTCGTACCGCGACGGAACTTGTGATCTTAAACGTCCGGTCTTGGCAATTATCGACTTACACGGTAACGATATTTATTCCGGTTCCAAACCTGGTATTCAGGGCGGTTCGGTGCTTGGTGTGTCGATTTTGATTGATGTGGACGGTAATGATACTTATTCTGCCGGTGATCTCGCTCAAGGTTCTACGCTTGGCGGAGCCGGAATGTTGTTTGATTTTGCCGGACACGATAGTTATAAAGCGTTGCGGCGGGCACAAGGTCATGCTCTTGAAGGATTGGGCATGTTGATCGACCGGAAAGGGGACGATAAATATCGTGCTGCTATGTGGGCGCAAGCATTCGGAGCTCCCGGCGGTTACGGTATTCTCGAAGACACCGAAGGAAACGATCACTATTATTGCGGCGGTTTTTACCTCGATTCATACCCCGAACATCCCGGATATGACGGTTGGGGGCAAGGTGTTGGTGCAGGTATTCGGCAAGTCGCCAACGGCGGTATTGGGGCATTGCTCGAAGGAAGCGGAGACGATGTATATGAAGTTGACTATTTCGGTCATGGCGGCGGTTATTGGCTTGGTGTCGGATTTGTCCGAGACTTTGACGGAAATGATAAACGTTACGGAAGTACCCTGATGGCGTATTCCGGCGGACCGCGAACTCAAAACCAATGGACTCGTTTCGCTAATGGGTTTGGTTGCCATTACTCACTCGGTTATTGTTTCGACGATAACGGGGACGATTTTTACGGCGGAACAATTATGGGAACCGGTATGGCGTGGGATCTTTCGATTGGCTATCTTTGCGATTTCAACGGCAGTGATAAATTTACGGCAACCGGCGGAATGACTCAAGGAGTTGGAGCGGAAGGAAGTATTGGAATTTTGTTTACTTATGGCGGTGACGATCAGTTTTCGGGGCGGAATCAAGCGTATTCCAGCAACAATATTACTTATCATTTACCATCGAATTGCGGAGGCAATTTCAGTTTCCTGATCAATTACGGCGGAACGGACAAATATGGTTGCGGTGCGGCGAACAACTCATACGTTCAACGCGGTTCGACGGGCGGATTTTTGATTGATCGTCCGACAGATCGTGAAGCGGAGGAAGGATTGCGAACCTTGAAAGCCTTAGCCGAAAAACGTAATAAAGAGATTGCCGATTTTGATGAGGCGTTTAAAAAGGGAACCGAAGAGGCAGCCGCCAAAGGACGACGCTATGTTCCGCGTCAACGCCGTCCGCAACCCATTTCCCTCGAACAACCGCAACGGCTCAGTTCTGTCCCGCACTTTGAGAACACCGTCAAAACCGGAGCCGGAACAATCAATGTCAAATAACAATAACTCCGGCAGATAAATAAAAATAGAGTCCGCAGATAAATATAGATTAGAGTCCGGCAGATTACACTGAAATATTACAAAAAAAATTGTGTAATCTACGGACTTATCATCAATGCGGTTGTATTATTTTGTTGTGTGAAATTAGTTGATTTACTTTTTAAGTTTACGAATATGAAAAAGACTTTATTGGTTTTAGCCGGACTGTTTGGAATATTGTTGTTTAGTTTTTACACACTGCGGCAACTTTCGGGAGAAGACCGGTTTGTTTCTCCGGCGGTTGCATCCGGTTTGGAATATACATTGGATGGAACACTGGAGCCGGACGAAATTCCCAATTTTGCACCCAATGTTACGTCAATTCGTGAAGTGTTTCGGAACAACATGATTGAAAGCAGAGAAGTGTATGCGCCGGACAATGTGGTTTTATCGGTTGATGCACCGATTCGGTTGTCTGGTGCGGCGGTGAATCCGGCTGCGTCGGCAACTCCGGTAAATAATAAAACAACAGCAACTGTTACCGCAAACACGGAAACGGCAACAAAGAATACGGAATTAGCGTTGTTAAATTCGGACGATATTCCTTTGATTTTGCCGCCGCGTTTTCGTACAGAGGCTGATTTGCTCAACATCAATGAAAAATACGCATTGGTCCAATATCGTTCAAAAAACCGTTCACCGAAACACGAAGATAAAGCGGAAGAGTCCAAACCGGCAATTGTAGAATCGCCGTCGGTTCGGGAGTTAGCTGTGATGACGGAGGCTGAAAGAACTGCCGTACTCAAAAGATTAGTCCGTGCTGCTCTTACTGCAAATACGAAACGTGCTGTTACCACACAAAACAATACGCCTGGAGATGTACTTCTGATGGCATTACCTTACGGAGCTGATGCCAAAATATATCAACCGACTGTTTTAGTGGATTTGCGGGATAAAACCGTACCCAAAGGGAGTTATATTTATTCTATTGGGGTATTGTGTTGGAATTATCCTTGTTCCGGCAAGACGTTGTTACGGAGCGATGGTAAACGGGTTTATGCACGGGTTGGGTCGGGATTTCAACGTCGTCCGGCGTCGTTTCTTGCGCTTTTGGCAATGTCAAATATCATGCCGAATTATGAGTTAAAAGTAAATAGCGAAACTTATTCAATTGGACATTTAATTGCATCGGAAAAAGCGGCTGTTTCAAAAGGTTCCAATATGTCAATGGCATTGGTGGGGCTTTCTTTTTACGGTGAAGCTGGCGAACAATGGAAAAATGAAATAGGTGAGACGTGGAATATTGAACGGATGGTTACGGAAGAACTTAACCGTTCTATTGATCAAGGTTCCAGTGATGTAACGGATTGGCTTCTTGGGTTGACGGCGGCTGTCAAATTGTACGAAGAAGAAAGTAAGGCGATTCGTGGACCGATGGCGTTAGCCAAGCGGCAGCTTGGAACTTATCATGAATTTGTACTTTCCGTGCAGAATGATCAATATCTCTGGCATCCGAAATTTTTCTTGTTCAAAGGTACCAATCCTGATATTTATGAGACATTGTATTCGAGCGGACATATACTTCGTTGGCTTCTTCTTTCTCTTTCGGACAAGGAGTTACGAGATCCGCGGGTAACTCGTGCTGTAACAAGTTTAGTATCAAATGTTAATCGGGTTCCGATGAATCTTGCTGCTGGAGCCATGACGGATCGGCAACTCGAAGGGCTTGCTGTTTCACTTCACGCTTTATCGATTTACAATCAACGTGTTTTCGGAGAGGATCCAACAGAAGAACCTGAAAAGAATCAAGTAAAAAATAATGCGAACAAGAATAAAACTGTTGCCAAAAATTAAAAATAGAGTAGGGCACCTCTAATAATAGGTTTTATCGTTTTATTTTTTTTGATTTTTATTTTTTTTGAAATTCTGGCTATAATTTTTATTTTTTCTATTGCCCTATTTTTTAATTTTCCCAATTTTTATTACCGAT
>JAITIZ010000290.1 GCA_031279215.1 Planctomycetaceae bacterium | reverse complement strand
TGAGTAAAAAACTAGTTACGAAAAAAATCTTATTCCTTATTCCAGTGTTGGTTGAACATATTGACCGTTACGTTGTGCTTCGAGCGTTTCGAGTTCATACGCGCCGTAAAAGTCGGCGTTGTTGTCCAGCCAAAGGGCAATTGCCCGATATTCCGCCGGAGTTAATGAAACATCGTAATGTCCCTTCTTTAACAACTTCCAAAGCGGTGAAGCATTTGCGCCGAATTGTCCGGGAAAAGTCCGCGATGCCGCAAACGAATTCCGCGCTTCACCCTTAAACGGCAGCGGATCCATCAATTCCGGCGACGTTTTTTGGGATTTTCCTTTGTACACAAAAACATACGGACGCAATTTAATGTACGATTCAAAGAAATGGGTAGTCAAATTTGAAACGGGTTTACCGCGTCCCAACCGGAATGTTTTACCTGCTTCCGCTTCTTTTTCGTGACAGGCAACACAGTGTTTATCCCAAATAGGTTGAACGAGTGTAGGATAATTGAACGGGTTAGAACCGGCTATTTCCGGAGTGATTATTGAAACTGGTTTACGGAATGCAGTTGGATAAACGGTTGGTTTGGCGGTACTGCGTTGCCGTCCTTCGTGGCAGCCGAGACAGGTTAATGTTTCACCTGATTTGACGTATGTTGCACTTCGCATTGTCTGAACCGCAACACCTTTTTCGTCCAACGCTTGAAAATACACGGGAACATCTACCGGCAACTCAAACCGAACACTGCCGTCCGGCTCCACCGGAACTGTCCCCAATACTTTTCGTGCGCTGGTTTCATTTCCGTAACCGATCCAAGGGACATTGGCAATCGGCGTTGTTTTCGGCAGCACCTGAACAATCCGCAACTCTTTGATTTTTGTACCGGCGGGAAACGGTCGATTGGTTTCGTAAACATTGGTTACGCCGACAATTCCCGTATCAGGAAGTTTGTCATCTGTAACAGAATTTTTGACAGCAGGCGGAAGACCGACCAATGTTTGATGCGGAATAATCGGCGGTATTGCTCGCGGTTTCATTGCAATGGGTGATTGACATGAAATTTCAGGATCACGGTAAAGCAAAATTTTGTTACCGAAAGAGTCCAACAGATAAATTCCGTAATTATTAGCGTGACCTTTATTCATACCGCTGAACGGATCATAAACGACAAGATAAAAATCTTCGCTGATCGGAAACGGTTGACCGTAATTAGCGGAATCAGGACTATGTGTACGATTTTCGATTTCAGGGAATGGTTGTTCCGGTGTAACACGGCGTAACGGAGCCATCGGATCACCGCCTTCTTCGTCATCGGGAATACTCGGATCGAGCAAAATAATGGAACCGAAATATTGCGTATGATGTCCGTGTGCAGTTCCGATGAGTTTATGCGAATTGGGGATGGGTCGAAAAGATGTTTCAAAATGCGGGCGGGAACGTTCATCTTCCGAATAATTTCCTTGAACCGCACGCGGATCACGTCCATCGGGATAGGTAATCCAAGGATGATGTGCCTGATTAAAACCGCGATCAACATAATCCCATCGTGTATAAACAATCATTCCGTTATGGTCAATCATTGGTGCCCATTCATTGGTTTCATGCGGGCTCAGCATCACAATATCGTTACCGTCAGGAAGCATTGAATGAAGTGTGTAACTTGGACACGGTCGCCCATGACAACGTCCAAAACCGCCGCGCCGCTCCGAAATAAACACGATTCGCCCATTCGGTAAATAACACGGATCAATATCATTCCAATGTCCATCGGTTAATTGGACAAGATTTGAACCATCACTGTTGACTTCAAAAATATGATAACAATTATTTTCTGTCCAAGTATAAGAATGGCGCGGTTCCGAAGTATCGGCGGCGGCAAATAAAATTTTCGTTGCATCAAATGAAAGAGCCGGCGCAAGATAACCCCATGCCGTATCAAGTTTTTTTCCTTTTAATCGTTTTGTATTTTGAACGGTACTATTTTCGAGTAAATTCTTTACGGTTCGTTTTGCCGGATTAAAGGCATTTTCAAGAACAAAAAGTCCGCCGCCGGAAACGGCGTGAAAACCAAAAAACTGATCAACCATGTGATTACCTTGTTTTTCCGGTTCGGGATTGTAATGACGTTTGATGAAAAGAATATTCGAAAAATCGAGCAGCGGATTTTGTAATGCAATTTTTTCACGCAGAGCAACAATTTCAGCAAATTGTTTTATGGAATTGTTGGTGTTTGTGCTAAGTTGTTCCAGTTTTTTTGTTTCATTTTCAAATTTTGGTGCGTTGGGCAGATTTTTGAGGAATTCGAGCAATGTTTTTGTCCGGCGCAAAACAACATCGACTGGATTTTTGTCTGTCGGCAAAAATGTTGCGTCGGGATGTAATGCTTGAGCGGCGCGTTTCGGATAAATATTTTTTTTCAGTTCCCGCTGAATTGCAATATATTCGCGAGAGATTTCATCGGTTGGTTCAATAATATTTCCGTTATTGTCATAAATATAATTGTTTGGCATGACGGTTCGAATACCTGTTAGTCCGTTGTGTTCGTATTCGATTTTGGCGTCTGCCCAATCGGTGTGATCGTGGGCGTAACCTTCGGGACCGGTTTCAACAATAAGACGAATATATTTATTGTCGGATTGAAACGGAATTTCGCAACGTTTTGCGGTTTGTCCGCCAACCATAAAGCCGCTTCGCCAAACTTGTTTATTATCGAGAAAAACAATAAATTCCGCATGACCGTTTTTCCCGACTTCGTCATCAATACCGACCATTGCGGTGAATTGCCCTTTGGACAGCGGCAAGTTAAAAAGGATTTCACCTGGGGCGTGATGTCCAACTCCGCGTTGAAATTTTTGTCCGGCAATAGAGAGCGGATTACCGCCAACAGATTTTTTGGACATTGTTTTATTCCAACCGCAAGTTGTTTGTTTTAAGTCGAGTTGATCGAGAAATAGTTCATCAGCAAAACTGCTTGAAACAAAAACAAACAACACCCAAACAACCGCAAAGAAAAATACAAAATGTTTCATGATATCATTCCTTAATAAGATAGGGTTAAATTATATGTAACAATTCACAAAAATAAACAAACCGACATGATGTTTCGGCGAACTATTGCCTGCGGACATTTTGTTTATTTTGCGTGAACTGTTACGGAAAAAATAGTAATCTATTAGCGTAACCATGTAAATTGACGGACATGTCCATTATCGGAACGTGTTTTATCAATGGTGTGAAGAGTTAATTCAATACCGTTACCGGAAAGAACGGCATCAGTCCATCCGAGCGGTTGTTTTCCTTTTTGAAATTCCCAACCCAGTGCCGGAAGATTGATAAGATGAACATCATCACGTATTGATTGCCGATATACATGGGTGTGTCCATAAATGTACGCTTTAACCTGTTTTTGTGATTTGATGATCACCCAAAGTTCCTCGCGATCCATGAGAGTATCTGGACCGTTATCCAGATTGTGGTGGGCAAACAAAATAGCGGGTTTATTTTGACGTGTTGTGAGTTCTTTTTTCAACCAGCGGAGTTGAGTAATTCCCAAAAAGCCGGGCGTTACATTTGTTTGATACAATGAATCCAAGAGAAACAGGTTACAGTTTGGTGTTTCCAGTATGGCAACATTTTCATCGGCAACAAGCGGTTTTTCTTTTTGAAAATCAGGAAATGCTCCGTAAAGATTGTTCAAATGATCGTGATTTCCCAATGACACATGAACAGGAATTTCTGCGTCCAGATAAGGTGTTACGAGAGTTTTAAGATTTTTGTAATCTTCGGGTTGTCCCTGAAGAAATGCGAAATCGCCGGTTACGATAATACCTTGCGGTTTATCAGTGAGTTGAAGTATTTCATCACGTACCTGACAAAAATGGTTGTGGGGATTGTATTCGTATAGTATTTTTTTCGGGTCGCCCGGAACATGAGTATCGGAAAGAAAAATCCAATGGTCCTTTTTTGGTATTCCGGCAAAAACATTTTGGGCAGAAAAAACAGTAAACAATCCGGCAGCAAAAGTTCCGGCTAAAAACTGACGGCGTTTAATCGGCATGAATGTTGTGGGCATGATTGGTTCCAATAGTAAATGTAAAATGAAGAACAGAAGAACAATGGTTTAATAATGATTTAATTACGAATAATCACCAATGGGAACTTCTAAAAACCTAATGTAAAAATTTATTGTTAGAAGGAACGCGGTCGTCTCGACCGCATTTTTAGGCGTTTTTTGTAAAAAAACAGGGCAGGTGAGACGCCTGCGTTCCTCCTAATATTACTTTTTAGAAGTTACCCAATGATATTGTTTATTGCTAACGAGATTGGACTTTTTCAAAATGGAAACAATAACAATTTTCAGGAATATTATAAAAAATTTTTGAGAACAATACAAGTAATCGGCAATAGCGTAGAGCAATGCCCCACGTAGATAGTTGAGAGTAGATAGTTGAGAGTTGAGAGTTGAGAGTGGATAGTGGATAGTGTCGCATGCGGAGTTTTAGCGTTTTGGTAGTAATCCGCATCCGACAACTATTAACTATTCACCAAAAAAAATAAACTCTCGCACTAATCACGCCGATAAGAAGGATGATACTGTTTAGGCGTCTTTTAGCGAACAGTCGTTAAAAATTACCTATTCAGCCCCGTTCCACAGAGTGAAACAAGGATGTTTCTTATGGATCGCAGATTATCTACATTATTATTCCTCCTTGCGGCATGTTTTATTGTTTCGCTGGCCGGTAGGGATGTATTCGCTCAACAGCGTGATCCGCACTCATTTTCCCGCAATACGATTTCCGGCTTAAATTCTGTTTTGGCCTTGCAACCCAATGACGGAACCCTTGTTTTAGCGGCAAATGATACGGTTCAATTTACAATGAGTGTGAACGCTCAAGCTCCGCCGCCCAATATTCTTTCCGCTCCCTACATTGCCGTATCCAGTGAAGCCATGACGGGAACCGCTGCCGCACTCGCTTATAATTTATACGTTAATAAAAATGGACAAGGTTTATGGCGGCTTGATCAGGTTATTGCAAAAGATGAAAACGGTAATATTATTTGGGGTTCTAACAATAGTCCTATTCTGTTAGCCAATCAAAGTAATCTTTGGGCAACAGCAGATAATCGTTTTACCGTTAGTCAAGGTACTTTGGAACTTATGCAAGGTTCTTCTATTACGTTACAAGGAACGGCAGCTCAAGTACAGTTTATTATGGGACAGGGTACGACCTTGAACGCACGCGGTCCTTGGGCTTACTCAACGATTAACGCCGATGGTGATCCCGCCGGTCCTCGTGCCGATAACTTTATTAACGCCGCTAATATTCAACTTCAAAATAATGTTACTCTCGGTTTCGACTTGACGAACTATGCTGCCGGTCAACCGATTTTGAATTTACAGGGAAATGTAACACTATCCGATCCGGCAAATAACGGTAAACTCAATCTTTTGGGTTTTACTACTTCAGGTAGCGGTACTGTTGATGGGGTAACGGTACAACTTCTTCAATATAATTACACCGGCACCGCTCCCAATGCTAATGAGATACCGACGGGCAGTCCGACCTACGCAACACCGCCTATTCGGGCTTATTACATAGATGGAAGCAATAATTCTGTCAATGTTAATCCCATTCCGGCAGGAAGTCTGACTTATCCTGGTAATTTTGAAGTTCAAGTTCGTGGGCAAGGTTGGGACGCTGTTCAAACGGCATCCAGAGGACGTTTACAAGGTACACTTACGCAAAATGTTCCGGAAGCAGCTGCCGGAGGACAAATCAATATTAACATTAATAATTTCAAATCTTATGTCGGTGAAGTTACGTGGACTGGTAATGCAAACAATAATCGTTGGGATGCAACCTCACAGAATTGGTCGGGATATATCGGTAATTATGGAAGCACCAATACTTTCCTTCACGGCGATGTAGTACGATTCGGAACTGCCGGATTAGGAAACATTACTGTCCAAAACGGTGGTGTTCAGATTGGTGATTTTGGAAATAGTAATGGAAAAGCTGGTCTCGGAATGATTGTCAACGCCGGTACCTATGAATTTACGAACGAAAACAACAGTCTGATCGGTATTGACGGAGCTGGTAGTGTTTATATTACAACATTGGCGGAAAATTTACCGACGAAAACTTCCGTAACTTTTAATTCCGCCAACTCGTATTGGGGTGGAACTACCGTCAACAGTGCTTACTTAAAATTGGGAAATACCGGCGGTGTTGGAACCGGATCACTTCATTTGGAAAATACGGCTCAATTGACTTTTGAGACCTCTGTACAGAATGACCTCTTTTTTAATGCAATTTCTACCACAAACGGAACGAAAATATTCAAAGATAATGATAATACTCTCACCATTTACGGAACTGTAAGCGGAAGTGCGGATACAACTGTTCGTGACGGAACATTACAAAAAAATATTGGGCAGGGAGTTTTGACGGTATTTAAAGGAGCTGTTTATGATACACTTGATGCTGACCGAAATATTGCAGGATTAAGTGACCGATTGGCAAGCGATGATTCTTCAGAACCCGACAGTCCCGATGCAAGAGTCGAACTGCATAATTATAAATTGTACATTAATGTTACCGGTAGTGAGTATGTTTTTTCCGGTCAAATTATTGGAACAGGTGCTCAAGTTACTAAGGCTGGACCTGGTACACAGGTTTTTGCCAATGTTAATAATACTTACTCCGGCGGTACGAATATCAGTGCCGGAACGCTTGTTGGTCGTCATGTTTTCGATAAAGTTGATGACACTAATACCAATACCAATACGGTTGATCCTCTTCATACGATTACGTTTCGTCCCTTCGGAACCGGAACTATCAATATCGGAAAAGAAAACAGTGATAGTGTAAAAAATGATATTAACAACATTGATGAAAATGCCTTGTTACAATTTCATTTAACACGCGACATTGTTGGTGATCTGGATGCTATTCCGCCAATATATCCATTGGAACTTTATGATCCTAACAAAACTTATGATCCGGCGGATTCGTCAACCTATCAATTTATCGCAACAGTGGACAATACAATTACCGGAACAGGCAGTCTGGAATTACGGGGAGAATCTCTTTATTCTTCCTCGACAGACGGCAGTACGGAAATTCTTTATTTGACCGCAAACGATTCAACATACACCGGAAAAACGTTAATTAACAGCGGAAAAATCCGAATCGCCAGTGTTCATTCCACAGGAAAAACAGGTGAAGTTGCGATTGCAGGAAATTCCAACAATCCGCTGTTCAATTCCGCTCTACAATTTAAGGTTACTGATTCGTTAAAAACCAATCCTTATGACCGAATTATTACCGGCAAAGGCAATATCGAAATTTTGGCAGGTACTAATTTGAAAAATACGATTGTTTTTGTACGCGGTTCCAATGAGGATCAACCGGACAAATTTTCTAATTATACGGGACAGACATTGGTTGAAGAGTTTAGTGAATTGCATCTTCTTGATGTTCACGCAACAGGTCAAACGAATATTGTTGATTTGAAAATGAACACAAGCGATTTATATCTTGATTTTACCTCGCTGACAAACGACCGCGGTCAAGAAATCGATCAAGTCTATAATCGATACATTCACGGTGACGGAAATCTTACCAAAACGGATAAGGGAACTGCTGTTCTGGAGTTGGAACAAAGAGCGGTATTACGTCCCAACGATTACACCGGAACAACAACAGTTGCCGATGGGATTCTCAAATTGAAATACGCCGAAGCAACCGGAGCATCTGACGCTATTGATGAACAACGTGTTGAGGTGAAACAAGACAGTGAAGGAACCGGTATTTTGGAACTTGCCTTTGACGGAGATTATAAGAAAGGGATTAAAGGTCAAGGAATCCTTGCCAAATCGGAAATCGGAACAATAAGTTATTTACAGGGAAAATCAACTTACCAAGGCGGAACATACATTTACGGCGGAACACTTTCGTATTCCGACTTGGACGAAGACACCGCCGGCAATCTTGGTTCGGGCGGTGTTCAGTTCAAACGCGG
>JAITIZ010000248.1 GCA_031279215.1 Planctomycetaceae bacterium | reverse complement strand
AAGTGAACTTTCTTCGCAACTTACTTTAACTGCTGAACAGTTTAACAGTCTTCTTGACAATGATGATCATTTGAACCTAAGTTTTATTTTCACAGGACCAACAGGAACTTTGGGTGACTTTCCTTATGGTGCAGGTCTTACGGCAAATTACAAAACGGAATCTTTAGTGGGAGAAATCCAAGTTTCCTTTGAATCCGCTCCCGTAACTCCAGAACCTGCATCGTTGCTCATTTTTGGAACAGCGGTAATATTGGGATTTCCGTTAGTCCGGCGTTGCCGCCATAACCGAACAAAATGATTCGGAAATAAAACAAAATTGAAATCTAAAAGATTGAAAATAAAAGGGAAAGATAATTCATTTTATCTTTCCCTTTTATATTTTACACGGTTAAAAGAGGACTTCCTGCCGATTATTAGGAGAATTGTAATATATCAATGGAATTTTTGTTTTTGGTTCTATTTTCGTGAAATTTCCTTAAATCTCTTATGTTTTCTTAGTCCCGCAGGGACGAGATTATTGATAGTTGATAGTGGAGAGTGTCGCAGGCGGAATGATTACCGTTTTGGTAGTAATCCGCTTGCGACACTCTCCACTCTCCACTATCCACTTTCAACTATCAACTATTATTCTGCCCTTACAGGGCGAGTTTAGTTTAAAACGAAAACCGAAATTTAAAGTGTAATGAGTATATCAGTCTTTGTAACACAAAGATTTACGTCAAACCGGAAAGAGGTAGGTAAGCCAACCATGCAACCCTTTTGCCTACCTAGATGTATGGTCGTTGTCTTGTGAATATTTTCTGATATACTGTATCCTAATTATCAATTGGTTGTTTTTTTGAATGTTTGGAATTTGTAATTGTACCGATTTCAAGAGGTAGGTAACAGTAGGTGAAAACCTTTCACCGAAGAGTTGCCTAGTTTCCGAAAATATCACGTCAATATTAAAAAAACCAATAGTAACGGGATTAAAGTATAATATACTACGGAACAGTTACAATTATTTCGTTTCGATAATTTCAAACATCCTTAATGTTTTCACCCTTTTTCAACTTAAAAACTATGAAAGAAAAAACGAAAATTTCACGCCGTAACCTTTTAGGAATAACGGCAAGCAGTTTAGCGGCAATGTTGACAGTGCCGGCGATCTGGAATACTGAAACAGTATTGGCAGACACAAATCCCCTGTTAAATCTTTCACGCCGAAGGCAGCAGCAGAAAGAAACAAATTCGCCCAAACAGAAACATCTGCCGAATTTCCCAAACGAATATTATTACACCAACGGCAAATTCGACGAAGAAAAAGCACGTGATGCGATTATCGAACTTGCCAATTATCACGGTTATCCGGTTTATCCCGGGTTGCGTGAAAAACTTTGGGTTTCGGATTATGGTCTTGGTCGGTTTACCGAAGTTGGTCTTGCGGCGGTTGGTATTGTCAATAACCTTGACGGCGAATACAGTTACATGTTGCAAGACCTGTTCCTTTTACCCAATCAGATGTTGCCGGAACACTGGCATGTGGAGGTTCCTGAGGCGGAAAAGAAAACACGCGGTGCGCAGAAAGATGAAGGTTGGTTTGTGCGATGGGGTCGAAGTTACATTATCGGCGAAGGCGATGCAAATCTCCCAACACAAGTTATTGTTCCGAAATCACACGGTTCTGTTACCGTAAACCATTGCACAATCGCCGATGCCGGTGTTTTTGTTAAACTCACAAAACGCGGTTCTCGGCATTGGCAATTCGCCGGTGAAAAAGGGGTTATCTTAACTGAAGTTGCCAATTACCACGACAACGCAAGTGTAAGACACACCAACCAAACTGCTAATGACCATTTTCTTGGCGGTCTTAAATAGTAACTATTCCGTAGTCTATCATACTCATTACACTTTAAAATTCAGTTTTATAAGAACAGAATTTTTGTATTTTTTATTAAAAAGCCTATCAATTCTGTTTATCCCGCCAAAAAACGAAAACCGAATTGTTAAGTGTAATGAGTATATCTGTTTACGATTTTCCTAGTGTTCCCGTGCCGGTTATTAAAATGGTTAAAAATTTTCGGGTGATTTCGGCATTTTGGGGGTATTGTTCACGTGAATTATCCAGAGGTAGGCAATGTTTCGCCGAAACATTAACGTTGGCGTACTCACCGACTTGCCCCTGTTTCGGGACGGCAATTTGTGTTGCCGAGCGGTTTGGAATCTGGTTGCCAGCCGAAAACAGCAGCAAAGTCGCCTATCGGCAACGCAACCGTGTGGGTATGTGGGTAAAAGCCCTTCGGCGAAAGGTTTTACCTACGGTTTTCACCTACGGTTTTACCTACGGTTGCCTACCTTGGGTTTACCTAAATGAACACACCAGCCTGTGAACACTAGGTAATTTTTTAGATAAAAACGATAAATAAATTTTTGTAATATATCAGTGGAATTATTGTTTAAGTTTAAAAAGGTCTTCGCCCTGAAAGGGCAGTATAATAGTTGAGAGTGGAAAGTTGATAGTGGAGAGTGTCGCATGCGGATTACTACCTAAACGGCAATAATTCCGCTTGCGACACTCTCCACTATCAACTACTACTTGCCCTTGCAGGGCTTTGGAAAAATGGAGGTGTTCCTACTCCGGCGGTGCGCTTCGCTTCACCGCCGGTTATGTATTTCACACCCCTAGCGGGGTTAAGAGCAAAAAACAAAAATTACACTGATAGATTACGTTTTTGCAAATTCCACTGATTATATTACAACAATTTATTAATTATCTTAATTCCTCTAGAGCGAGAATCAAGGCATGAGTTCCATTTTTGGCGTATCCTTTTGATTTTGCGGAGTTATAGAGTTGTTCTGCGAGGGCGAGTCCGGGAAGTGTCAAGCCCATACGTTGCGATTCTTCCAAGATAATTCCCAAATCCTTGATGAAATGTTCAATCATAAAACCGGGCGCAAAATCTTTTTTGAATATTCGCGGAGCAAGATTGGTCAATGACCAACTCCCTGCCGCACCGCCAACAACAGATTGTAACACCTTTTCCATGTCCAACCCGCAACGAAAACCATATAAAATCGCCTCACAAAGTCCAATCATATTTCCGGCAATCAGTATTTGATTGACCATTTTGGCATGTTGACCGTTTCCGCCGGCACCATGATAAACAACCGTTTTTCCCATAAGGTTCCAAAACGGAGTCAGTAATTCCGCCGTTTGTTTATCACCGCCAATCATAATCGATAATGTTGCATTTTTGGCTCCAAGATCACCGCCGGAAACCGGAGCATCTAACGAAACAATATTTTTTTTACGGCATTCTGTTTCAATTTCCTGAGCCAATGCCGGAGAACTTGTGGTCATGTCAACAATAATTCCATTGGGTTTTATTCCTTCAAGAACACCTTGTTGTCCCAGAATTGTTTCGCGGACATCTTGCGGAAACCCAACCATCAAAAATACAATATCCGCCCTTTCCGCAACCGCCTTCGGTGAAGAACACCAAATAGCACCCGCATTGAGTAATCCGGCTGCTTTACTTTTTGTTCGATTATACACGTTCAACGGATAACCAGCATCCAAAAGATGACGTGCCATAGAACTTCCCATAATACCCGTGCCAATCCAACCAAGTATTGTCATGTTAGTAAATAATTTATTGTGAGTATTTATTGTGAATATTTATTGTGAAACAAAAAACAAATGTATCAATGTATAATTCTTACAGTCATCAAGTTAATATCGTAACAATTTACGCGGAACAATTTCAAAATTGGCAGACGACCTTTTGATTACCTAACGATTCGTAATTATCTCTTTTAATAACCCTTTACTAATAATTGATTCCATTTTCTTCCGTCCTGAAATGGCAACATAATTTTTTGAGTCACAAAATATATTGATGATTGCAAATTGATGATTAATAAAATCTGTAATTTAAAATCGTCAATCTGAAATTGGGGTTGCCTGTTCAATGCGTAGGAAAAATATCATTTCATCTCACGGAAACAATAACAAAATAGACTGTTACCAAAATAGACAAGACAATGATATTGTTAAAATTCTCTTGGTTTGAAATTTTGGGGGATTTCTAATTTCATGGTATCACCGGATTGGACAAGCACGTAAAAACCGGCTTGCAAAGCGGTTTCTTTAACTTCTTTGGGGAAGATGGCACCGGCTATTGCGCCAATAAGTTTTTTGGGCGGTTCATTTTTTTCTTGGCAATTTTGTTTCAGTTTTTCGATACGTTGGATATGTTTATTGATATCGTTTAAGTCGGGTTTGGTTTTGACTTCGACAACGGCAATTGTTGTACCATTTTCAAGATAAATATCAATTTCGGCAATAACTTGATTATTTTTGTCTCGAACTTTACAATTTCCCTCAAATTCAAAATTAAAATTATAACCGAGTTCGTTGAAACGTTTAACAACGGCGGGAAAGACCATGTGTTCTGTTATTTCGCCAAAACGATTTCCTAAAGTTCCCATTTGTTTTGAGAGTTTTTTTCTTTCTTTTTTACCTTCTTCGACATATTCCTGAAGAGATTTTTGGGTTTCTTTATGTTGTGCGGAAAGTTCTTGGAGAGATTTTTTCGTTTCCTCATGTTGTACAGAAACTCTATCGATTGTTTTTTCGGTTCTCTCATGTTGTTCGGAAACGCGTTGTATGGCTTGGTTTGTATCGTTTACGAAGTTTTGGATCACTTTATAGGTTTCTTGTTGCGCTTCGCGGATGGATTGCATAACCGATTCATAAATCGAGAAAATTGAATGATCGGACATTTTTCTGATTTTGGTTAAAGGTTTATGTTTTCGGGTTGAACTGATTTAAGATGGAATTATATTTTATCTACAAATTGATGGATAGCAATAGAGAGAGATTTAAGCAGCATACTTTTCACAGTTAAAAGCGGTTATTTACGAGAATAATTGTTGTATCTGTTTATTTGTATCTGTTTATTTGTATCTGTTTATTTTAAACACGGAATACACGAAACTTCACGAAACACACAAAAATTATACGAAAAGGACAACAAAAAATTTTTTCGTATTTTTCGTATCATTTTGTATGTTTCGTGTTAAAAAAAAAAATTAAAACAAAAATGTCAAAATAGACAGTTACGAATTGTTGTGGACGGTTGGTTGTCAGAATCCCAAACGGCAGGAAGTACAGATTTTCGTCACAAAAAAGATGTTTTGTAATATATCAGTGGAATTTTTGTTTTTCGATTTTAACCCCGCTAGGGGTGTGAAATGCATAACCGGCGGTGAAGCGAAGCGCAACCGCCGGATCAGGATTCCCCCATTTTCCCAAAGCCCTGCAAGGGCGAGATAGTAGTTGATAGTTGAGAGTGGATCGTTGATAGTGTCGCAAGCGGATTACTACCAAACGGCAATGACACTATCCACTATCAACTCTCCACTCTCAACTATAATCTCGCCCCATGCGGGGCTTTGATAAAGGAGAGGAGGTTCTGATCCGTAGGTTGCGCTTCGCTTAACCTACGGTTATGCACATCTCGTCCCTGCGGGACTAAGAAAACATAAGAGATTAAGGAAAGACCACGAAAATAGGACCAAAAAAATTATTCCACTGATATATTACGATGTTTTTAATTGTGAGGATTATTGTTACCTTATGCGTCAAAATTTCAACAGAAATTTTTAATTCGGAATTAATGAGATATATGGTAATGTATCCGAGAACTACCAAGGTTATTTTGTTAGAAAAATTAAGCAGAAACGAGGTTTATTTAAGATACATTAATAAGTTTGCTGTTAATTCAGAATTAAAAATTACTGATGAAATTTCTACATTACTGAACAATTATGTAAGAGATATATCAACGGATTTGTTTAAAATCCGAAACGGATTCCCAGATGGAAGCTCAGATTACTGTAACGTGTTGCGAGTTCGGCGTTGAATCGGGTAAACATATCTGTTCGTTTATTCAGAGTCATATTGAGATTAGCACCTAGTTGCGCCCGATCACGATTCATCGAGGCACCGTGAATTTTGAAGGACGGTTCACCGAAAAATGATGCGGTTGTTGTAATATCGCTTTCTGTCCAATCATGGATCCATGCTGCATACAAGGACGGATTGACAATATTACCGCCCAGCAAACGCATTGACCGCCCCAACCGAACACCAACCGTACTCAAAACCGTAAACGTGTCCTGACTCTTAACATTCAACGCCAAAGATGATAAACCGGTTATTGCCCGTTCACTGTAACCTTCTTCACAAAGCCAAATCAAATCCGCTCCGAGATACGGTGAAACTTCATATTTTCCGAACAAAAATTTTCTGGAACCTTCCGCTGAAGCAAAAAGAGTTGTTCCGCTATGACGGCTGTTGAGGGTTGTGTTGAATGTCGAGGCATTGCGTGTTAATTCATACGAACTGAAAACGAATCCGGCGGAACCGGTAATCATCCAGTGATCGTCATTAACCCAATTACCGTACAGTGAAATCAAATAAGAACCAATATCGCCTTTTTGATTTACTTCGTTGACGTTTAGATCGCTGAAATAACCGCCCATTCCAAGACCAACCGAAGAATGATAATTGATACCCCGATCAACTCCAACACTAAATCCATACGAATCCGCTTGAAATTCCGGCACACCCTCTTTGGCACTCATCCTGATAAAATCACCGTAATTCTGAAACCATAAATAATTGTTGCGCGAATGAATATGAGCGAAACGGCGGGAACTTCCGCGATAAGCATTGATTTCCCGATCTGTCAGCGCAAGCGGTTCACGTAAAAAACGCAAACGATCAAAGGATGCGATATTAAATTGTGTTACACTTCGTTGTGTCAGGAACGGCATTGCCGTTTGAATCATCGGTATTGTTTGGTCAATCACCGCTCCGCGTGTCTCTTTATTGTACGAATAAATTCCGTCAAACACGGACGCATCGGCTATTCCCCGTAATATCGACTGTTGATTTGTGTTCAGATAAGCCGTCGCCGCCGGACTCACCGCCGCAAGATTCAATGTAAGACTTCGTACCGCCTTCTCATTTGTTGTAACAGAATATCCGAGAACACCAAGTCCTTCTTCCGGTGCGGCAAGAAAACGGATTTCTCCATTCACGTTTTCCACTGTTAATGTATCGGAATTACTTTCGGTATTACTGATATGTGTTCCGTTGAGCAGCAGTTTTCCATTTTCCGAAACGAAAACAGTGTATTCGGAAGGCGAAATTGTTGTTTCAGGATCAAAATCGTCAAGACCAAGATTAAGGAGAACAACATTAACCGTACCGCCGCCTTTCGCAAAATCAAACCCGTCTTTGGCAACCACCTGATCACTGGCATTCATACCAACCTTGATATAAATGGTCGAACCGTTTTGGTAAGTAATATTCTTTGCTGTAAATGTGGTAAGTTTTGCACTTTCATTTTGTCCGATGATCTGCGACGAACCGTTTCTAAATGTAACGTTATTGTTGACAACACCGTCTCCGCCAAGTGTTGCGCCGTCATAAACAGTAAACACTGATTGAGCTTCGGTGTTGACAAACATGGTTCCGGCAAGAACATAAGTTGAACCGGTGTAACTCAAGTCTTTTTCGAACGTTAATGTTCCTGTTCCGGCTTTATAGATCGAACCGGTTCCGCTGATATTTTGTTCAAACGTTACATCGTCCGCCAGATCAAGAAATAAGGACGCATTTTCGTTTCGCATAAAAATAGAACGGTTTACAGGCGGGTCGTCTTCAGTAGGACGGTATCCAAGTGAATCAAGTGATGAAACGGAAATCTGTCCGTTTTCAATAATGGTGTCACCATGATAAACATTTTCACCAACCAGTTTTAACGTACCGGAACCGCTTTTCCACAGTGAACCGGTACCGGTTATTGATTTTTCGTACGTTTCTTCATTATTACCGTTAATTTGAAATTCCGCTTCGGCGTTATTAACAATGTTGCCGGTTCCAAAACCGGAAACTCCAACCGAAACAAGACGTCCCTCTGAAATTACTGTTCCGCCGGAATAAGTGTTTTGACCGGCAAAAATTTGTGTTCCCGATCCTGTTTTGGTTACTTTTCCTGTTCCGGTAATAGTTCCGCTGTATTGGGAATTTTCCTGATTATTGGCGTTAAGAGTTAGATCAATTGAATTTCCTGATTGATTTATCAGAGACAAATCTTGTGTTCCGGCAATTCCGCCAAGTGTCAGTTTGTCTAACTTTCCAATGTCTAAGTTTCCGTTTTGATAATCAAGCAAACTATTTTGTAATGATAATTCATTCATCAAACGAAGTGTTCCGGCAGACAATATTGTTTTACCGTAAAAAGTGTTTGCTTGTGCGAGTTCCAAAAGACCGTTTCCTTTCTTTTCGAGATTACCGCTTCCACTCATCGTTTGAGTTAGTGTGCCGTTAGACGCTAAATCCAGAATAAGTGTTCCCTCGTTTTGAATATTACCGTTTCCAATAGAATTGATATTTTGCGCAAAAATTGCCGTACCGTTTCCGATGGTTGTTCCGCCGGAATAATTGTTGTTCTGAGTCAGCGTTAAGGTTCCGTTTCCGGCGGTTTGAAAGGATCCTGTTCCAGAAATTGTTTTTGTCAATGTTTCATTTTGCGTCAAATTGAGAATAACCGTTCCATATTGATTGTCGATTCCAGTAATAATATTGCCTGAACCGAAAACGTTCAATCCTTCCGCAATTAATGTACCGCCTAAAATTATTGTTCCTTCACCGTAAGTATTTTTCTCATTGCTTTTATTTTTCAACGTCAAAGAACCACTGCCTGATTTGATTAATTGCCCAACGTTTCCCTGACTGCTGATTTGTTGTTCAAAAATGCCGCTGCTTTGTCCGTCGAGATTAAATTCAAGGACAGTATTATTGTTTTTAAATTCAACATTACCGGTTCCAAGCGACGAAACTTTGTTGGCAATAACTTTTCCGCCTTCAATTATTGTTCCGCCGGTAAATTTATTTTCTTGTGTAAATGTTACCGTACCGGAACCTTGTTTAAGTAATCCTTTGTCATCGTCGTCTTTTCCTCTGATAGGACCGCCTGTAAAAATGTAATCGTTTTTATTTTCGTCAACATGTGAATTATTGACGATCATTTCCGCAATATCAACACCTCCGTCAATAATTGTAATTTCTCCGGCTCCTGTATCCTTAAAGATTACAGTATCACCGTGCAAAAATTGTTTAAAACCCTTCAGCGGATATTGTCCGACTACGTTTTGTCCTTCCCAGTTCAACGAAGTGGCGTCCCATTGAGAATTTTTCTTCTCGTTTGTCCATTCTACTGTTCCATTTTCTGTTGTGAGAATTTCGACTTGTAACGTTTTATCGTTATTAGTTGTTTTGAGTTTACCGAATTGTTGCCGGAATTGAGTTATATCTTCACCGTGATACAATAAATCCATTGTGTTCGTATTAATCGTTTGATTCAATGTCAATAGATCAAAAATACCGTATCCATTTTTGTATTGACTTAATGCCAGAAGATCAATTTGTTGTCTTCCGTTAACGTTCAGAGTACCGACATTGACATTCAAAAGAGCAGGTGAAGGCGTTAATTCGGTGGAATCGGTTGATATGGAATAGGTCAAATCGAAACCTAATGTTGCTCCATTTTCCAGTCTGATTGTTTGTGCTTTAACAGTATTTCCTCCGTAACTATTTAACCTTCCTGCAACACCAATCTCAAAAGTTCCGTTTGTAATTTCAATATTACCTGCTTTAATATTGTTACTTTCATCTGTTTTATACAAATCAACAATACCATTAACAATTTGAAAAGTTGTTCCGCCGGCTGCTTCAAATTTATTATCGCCGGCAAGTTTCCAGGTTCCTTCACCGGTTTTGGTAACATTTATTCTGTAATTACCGTTATCACTTGAGAGCGGGTCAAGCATATTGACAATTCCTTCTGCTCCAGTCTCCGTATTTTTTTCAGTTTCAATAATAAGGTTTGCGGTTCCATTATTGATGGCGGTGAGGTAAATGGAATTAGCGGTTCCGCCATTAACGTTTCTGTTGGCGATGTTCTCGGAAAATGTTGTTGTTTTCCCTGCTGTTGCGCTAATAGTTAAAGAAGAATTGTTGCCGTTTGAACCTTCATAATAAATAGCTGCGCCATTGCCGTCTGATGTATTTTTTGTAAAAGTTGAATCACGAATTGTTGTTTTGGAATTTCCGGCGGCACTGACGGCACTGCCGATATTTTCGGTAAATGTTGCGGATTGAATTGTTGCGGTTCCTTTGTTATAAATAATTCCGCCGCCGGTTTGAACTTTATTTTTTGAAACTGTAATCTTATTTGCGTTCAATATTCCGCCGTTTTCAACATAAACGGCTGCGCCTTTTTCAAGAGGCATACTGTCATTTTTTGTTCCGTTTTCACTCAAGATAATATTTCCGTATCGACCTATCGGATTCGCTTCAATAGTCAGTTGACCGCCGTTTTTAACATACACCGCAGCATTTTGTGTTTCGTCAACATCGGCTGTTCGGGAGATCGTTAAATTTTTCGTGTTATTAACTGTAACAAGTCCATTACTTCCGTTTTCGGCGATTATTTGCTGATTGATCGTTGTTGTTTCGATAACATGTAGATTCGTGATTTGATCGGCGGTTTGATTGTTAAGAAAATTGATGCTGCCGGTTCCGAGTAAATTTCCGTGAAGGATATTAAGAGTTCCGGTTCCGGCTAAATTTGTTCCGCCGGAATAGGTGTTTGCTTTACTGTTTGCCAAAGTCAGAGTTCCGGTTCCGTCAAAAAGCAATGCGGCGGAACCCGTCAGATCATTATCGGTAATGGAACCGTTCCCGTTAAACGTCCAATTTCCGTTACCGGAAACGTGCATTCCCGTAATATCACCATTTCCGCCGTACCATGTTTGACCTGTCGATTTTTCTGTAACAGTGTGATGTCCGATAGCGACCGTTTCGAGTAATTCAATCGTATGATTTCCAATACCGAAAAACTGTACCGTATCACCGGGAACAAAGGAATCAGTCGAAAGATCACGAATAAGCGTCCAATTATCACCGACAACACTCCATTGACCGCTAGATGATGAATCGTTCCATCTCAAAACAGTATTATCCGTTGTGGAAATACTGAGAACTAATTGCGTATTATTGTTCTTTCCGCCGAGACTGTAACCGAATCGTTCACTGACCAGACCACTGACATCGATATTAGCGTTACCGATCCAAAGATTAAAATCACCGATTTCCAACGGCGATGTTCCCTGAATCAAAACATAATTTCCGTTTCGTCGGTCATCATTGGGAAGTCCGGCAATATCAATTCGTGTTCCGCTTACTTGAAGCGTATTGCCGCTCAAATGAAGCATCGGCGTCTCTGTATTTTGTGCGGAAGCAGAATAATCGTTTGGAAAATAATAGGACAAATTAAAAGTCATCATAGAATTTCTGGAAAATAAAACAGATGTTCCTTGAATAACGTTTTGTCCCTCAAAATAAACCGTTGCCCCTTCTTTAACCGTAAAGGAATCATTGTAACCGGTCATGTGAAGTTCGGCATCTTCATACAAAAAGAGTTGTCCTTGATCAATTGAAATGGCGGCTTGACCGCTACCGGTATTGATTTGTGAATCTCCGCCAAGTTTCCAAATTCCCTCGCCTGTTTTTGTAATATTGACTTGATAATTATAACCTTCACGTAAAAAAATGGGGTCTTTGAGATCAAGAATACCTGCATCTTTTATAATGGTTTCGTTATTATCTTTCAATGCTCCTTCTGTAACGATATTGATGTTATATGTTCCCGAACCGGTACAATGCAGTGAGTTATAAATGTCCAGATTTTCATAAGGATTTGTATATTTGTTTCCTTCGTAAAGTGAAATATTTCCGGCAGTTGCCCCCATAACAATATTTGTTGTATTTCCATATCCTGTTATAAAAATTGCTCCTCCGGGTTCGGAAGTTGCCGTATTGTTAAGAAATGTTGCATCGGTGAAATCGGCAGCATCGGTATAATAAATTTCAACACCGCCGCCTCGTCCTCCGGTATTATTGGCGAAGTAAGCACCGCGAACATTAACTAATCTTGTCCCACTATAAGTATCAATTGCTCCGCCGTAACTTAATGAAACGTTGTTAATAAACGTTACGTTTTCGGCATTAATAATACCTCCACTGTAAATAGCAGTTGTTCCGCTGTATGAGCTATGAATACCGTCAATGATTATATCGGAACTAATATTGAGTGTTCCATAAACATCAAAAATTCTGTTACTGTTACCGGATAATTGTGAAATAGTTCTCTTTGTTCCGTTAACATTGGAAATAACATTGACAGTTCCTCTCACATAAAAAGGAGAATAATTTCCCCGCAAGGAAGTATCAATGCCGTCATGGAAAATAAGAGTATCGTTATCCAATGTTGATACAGCAGACCGTAAAGCCTCAAGATTGGCATATTGTTGTCCCGTTCCGATATGATAATCAGTAGCGTTTACGGTTCGGATTTCGACCGCAAGAATAATCAAAAGAGCAATACTAATTGACGTGAGCCAGAACAATTTCTGAGTCATGGGAGACTTCCTTGTCAACTTGGCGTTAATCCTGGTAATTTATGCAAACTGCGCAACGTCTGCTTTCCGCCTATAAAACGGTATCATCTTAAACTATCGACCATCATTATCTATCGAGTTTAAAGAAAGTTAAATTAGTTAATAGTTAATAGTGAATAGTTACGCAAGCGGATTTTTCACCGCAAAAGTAATAAATCCGCTTGCGTAACTATTAACTATTCACTATTAACTATTAACTATAATCTTCCGTCTTGATAAATTGCTCAATCGGGACTATATTAATTGATCAATTTCTTCAATTGGACTCTTTATCTTAATTGCCGGTTATTACGAAAAAGAGTTAACGAAAATAACTGTTATAACAAAATCAATCCCGTATGTTCCAACACATTCTTTTACAAAATTATATCGAACCCAATACGGATAAAATTCATTTGGCGTTTGAGCGTTATGTTTATTTTTTTCATAATGCGGAACGTCAGGCGTATCTTCGTC
>JAITIZ010000207.1 GCA_031279215.1 Planctomycetaceae bacterium | reverse complement strand
AGCGTTGACGCCGGTTCTTTGGAAGAAAAATACTACAATGCTTTTTTATTAGCTGAAAATCATCTTAAAAATGCAGAGTACATAGATCAGTCGGTTTTAATTCCCGCAATCAATGAGTTGCGATATGCGGGGTCTCACGCCGCCCATGCCCTTGTCGCAGCTTCAGAAGAGAAAAGAATTGAAAGCTATCAAAAAGTTACTATAGGTAACGTTATTCCAAGCTATTCAACTCATTGTTGTCGGCTGCAAGAAATTAAAGAGGGTATAAGCCAGCAATCAGATAAAAATTTACGTTGTCAATATATTGAACAATGTTTACCAGAGTTGAAAAATATCTTTCGCGAGTGGGATAATTCTCGTGAAGAATTGAACAAAAAGGTCTGGGCTGAAATAAATCGAGTATGCTATTGCGGTGTTACTATAATTCTAGCTTTTCTGTCTTTTTTGTTTGCTGTACTTATGTTCTTTCGCTGTTAGAAAAATCAACAGACGGACCAAAGCTATTGTCAGATAAAGGTAACTTCTAAAAACTAATATTAGAAGGATCGCGGTCGTCTCGACCGCATTTTTAGGCGTTTTTTGTAAAAAAACAGTGCAGGCGAGACGCCTGCGTTCCTCCTAAAATCGTTACTGAGTAATTACCATCAATCAAATAAATCAAAGTTCAGACAAAAT
This sequence comes from Planctomycetaceae bacterium, assembly GCA_031279215.1. GTDB lineage: Bacteria > Planctomycetota > Planctomycetia > Pirellulales > Thermoguttaceae > WRKP01. The sequence continues at coordinate 11,893 of JAITIZ010000207.1, read as the reverse complement.
TTGTTTTGCAAGATGATAAAGGTTTTCGGCAGTAAAACCGAAATGTTTCATTAACACTCCTGCCGGTGCACTGGCACCGAAATCGGTCATGCCAAGAAATATACCGTTATCACCAAGATATTTGCGCCAACCTTGTTCGATTCCAAGTTCCACACCGATGCGTTTTTTTACTGTCGGCGGTAAAACTTCGTTACGATATTCGACAGGTTGCCGGTCAAATAATTCAAAACAAGGAATACTGACAACACGTGTTTTAATTCCTTCGGCAGTTAATTTTTCCCAAACGTCAAGACAAAGTCCAACTTCGCTGCCGGTTGCTAACAAAATTATTTGCGGAACAGAAATTCCTATCTCTTTGGCAAGAATATAAGCTCCTTGGGCGGTTCCCTCAGCGGAGCCGAATTTTGTACGGTCAATTGTCGGAAGATTTTGCCGTGTGAAAACCAACACAGAAGGCGTTGCTTTCAATTGGACAGCCGCTTTGTACGCCTCGCTGACTTCATTGGCATCCGCCGGACGGAATACCGCAACATTGGGAATTGCCCGAAGTGAAGCCAAATGTTCAATGGGTTGATGAGTTGGTCCGTCCTCGCCAACTCCAATAGAATCATGCGTGAAAATATACATTGCCGGAATCTTCATCAACGCACTAAGCCGAATTGCCGGACGAAGATAATCCGCAAATACAAAAAATGTTGCACAATAAGCACGTAATCCCGATAATGTAAGACCATTGGTAATTGCTCCCATTGCGTGTTCCCGAATACCGTAATGAAAATTACGTCCTGCCGGAGTTTCCAGACTAAATTCGCCCGCACCAAGAAAAGTCAGATCGGATTTATTCGACGGAGCCAAATCCGCCGAACCGCCAAGTATCCAAGGCAACTTACTCGCTAATTGATTAAGAACTTTGCCGGAGGAAACACGGCTTGCCATTCCTTTGGGATCCGCCGGAAAGGGTTTTAGTTCTGTGTTCCAATTGTCAGGGAGTTCGCCTGCGGCGATTTTAGTAAGTTCTTCGGCTTGTTCTCGGAATTGTTGACGGTATTCTTCAAATTGTTTATTCCATTCGGCTCGTAATTTGGCACCGCGTTGACCGATTCCGTCTGCAAATATTTGATACACTTCCGGTTCGACCACAAATTTTTTATCGGGATCAAACCCATAAACTTTTTTCGTTGCTTTTACTTCGTCTTCGCCAAGCGGAGCTCCATGGGCTTCGTGGGAACCGGCTAACTTGGGAGAACCAAAACCGATTTGGCTCTTCACTATCACCAATGTCGGTCTATCTTCTGTTTTTCGGAATATTTCAACTGTTTGACGCAATGCCGGTAAATCGTTCACATCGTCAACCCGTAACACATTCCAACCATAAGCCTCAAAACGTTTACCGACATCTTCAGTAAACGCTAAATCGGTACTGCCCTCAATAGTAATTTTGTTATCATCGTAAAACCAACAGAGGTTGGAAAGTTTGAGATGTCCGGCAAACGATGCTGCTTCGGCAGTAACACCTTCCATCATATCGCCGTCGCCGCAAACAGCAAATACATTGGAATCGAACAATTTATGTGTTGAACTGTTGTACCGTCCGGCAAACCATTGGGCGGCAATAGCCATCCCAACACTGGCCGCAACACCAGAACCCAACGGTCCCGTAGTAACCTCAACTCCAGAAACATGACCATATTCAGGATGACCGGCGCAACGGCTGCCGAGTTGCCGGAAATTTTTGATTGCGTCTAAAGAGACTGCCGGTTCCGGGGTTGGTTTACGTTGGGCGTCCAACTGCTTCACGCCGGAAAGATGAAGTAACGAATAAATCAACATGGAAGCATGACCTACCGAAAGAACAAAACGATCTCGACCAAACCATGCCGGATCAGCCGGATCATATTTCAACACTTCATTGAACAGAAAATAACCAAGCGGTGCCAATGCCATTGGTGTTCCCGGATGACCGCTGTTGGCTTGTTGTACGGCTTCCATTGAAAGTGTTCGAATTGTGTCAACGGCTTTTTTTTCTGATAAAGTCATTGAAAACGTCATAAAGTAATTTCCTGTTATAAAAAGGATTGTTAACAAAAAGGATTAAGGATATTGACATAAGAGAATGCCGGTATTATAGTTTTTTTCTATTTAGTTGCAAGTAGTTCAGTCCGCTTTGTCGTACAGCAGTGTAAAAGTTAATCCCAATTATTTATTGTTTTTCACTTAATTTTTAAAACATAATCGTTTTTGCCGAAAGAAATCTCAACACTTTAGGATAATTATATTCAAACACCGCCGGTAACTTCTAAAAAGGTAATATTAGGAGGAACGCAAGCGTCTCGCCTGCCCTGTTTTTTTACAAAAAACGCCTAAATATGCGGTCGAGACGACCGCGTTCCTTCTAACAATAAATTTTTACATTAGGGTTTTAGAAGTTCCCCGCCAATAAATACCAATAAATTATGAATTTTCCACAAAGTCAGTTTAAGCCGGTTTTGATTTTGTTTTATGTTGTTGTTGCGGCATCTATTTGGAAGTATTTTTCAATTCCGGTTGTAACGGATTCTTTCGATAACAGCGGGACAATTCTTTTTTGGCTTGGGACTTATCCTCTTGTTGGTTCATTTCTATTATTTGGTGTGATACCGATGGGAATTATCCGGTATGTATTTCGTGAACATCTTGGGGATTACGGATTTCGGTTTGGTATTCCGTTGCGTACTGTCCGGTCGTTTTTAATAGCAGCTCCGATTGTAGTTCTTATTGCTGTTTCAACCGGTTACAATACAGCATTTTTTGATGTTTATCCTTTGAACAAAGCAATCCGTTCGCAAAATATTCAAATTGATTATTCATTATTTGCGGTACATGCGGTGATTTATTTGGGATATTATTTTGGTTGGGAATTTCTGTTTCGCGGTTTTTTGCAGCATGGTCTTTCGGAGCAATGTGGTGTACCAACGGCAATTCTGGTTCAGACATTAGCCTCGACCATGCTTCATTACGGTCATCCCGGCAGTGAGGTATTTGGATCAATAATTGCCGGTTTGGTGTGGGGATTTCTTGCATTCCGAACCCGTTCCATTCTCTCCGGTTTTGCCCAACACGCCTTGCTCGGAATCGTACTCGATTGGATATTAATTTTTAACCGATAAACTTACACTTACTGCAACAAAATATTGAATTAACCCCGTTCTGTTGGAACGGGCTATAATACTAACGCCCCTAGCGGGGCTAATATAAAAAATAAAAATTCCACTGATAGATTACTAATTTTCTATATTTTCTATATTTTTTGTATTTTTTGTATTTTTTATCTATTCTTCCTTTGTTTGTTTCGTTATTTCGTACTCTCAAAAAAGAATCCTTGAAAATCCGCGAAGATCGAATATCTGCGTAAATCTGCGCAATCTGCGGACCAAAACAGACTATTACTATTGATCTTGTGTTATTTGAACTTTGTCATAAAGTTCAAAAAATGCGGTACGAAAATTACCGCCGGCTCGATGATAAATCTCATACAATTCGGTTGTTCCAAAAGAATGAGAATATGTTGCGGAATATGTTTTCGTCAATTCCTGAACAAGTTGTACGAATAATTCAAATTGTGGTATTGTCCGGTACAAAATAGGAATTCCTAAAATTGGTTTATGAGTTGTCAGTAACAGTCCGCCGGTTAAACTCCAATTCTGAAACCGAAGCCCGATCCGTTCCAACAAAGAAAGTTGTTTGTAACCGTCAATCATGTAAAACATTCTTCGATTATGTTCAATCGGTAAAAAATCCGGCGGCAATTTATGTTGGCAATCATTCAATACCTCAAGCCGAATTACAAAATGTTGTTGTTTGAAATGCTGCAACAGTGTTCGAAGTAATGTTGATTTACCGGAGCCATGCGAACCAACAATCTGCATAATTGAACCGTATTTGATTTTTTGTTCAATTAAAACATTGATATCCCATTCTTTTTCATTTTCTTTTTCACAAAATTGAAACGGAATTGTTCCCGGAGTCCAAAACTTTGTTGAAAAAGGATTGACAAATGTATTGATTTCGGATTGGTTCATAGAATTATTGGTTTATAGAATTATTGGTTTATACTCTAGTGTTCAACAGCTGGTCGTTAATTTTAGTCAAATTGGCTCGGTCAAAAAAGGGAGGATATTTTAGTTAATAGTTAATAGTTAATAGTGAATAGTTCGCAAGCGTACTATTTACCGAAACGTTAAAATTCCGCTTGCGCCGCTATTAACTATTAACTATTAACTATTAACTAAATATGACGCCCCTATCGGGGCTAAGATAAAAAACAAAAATTCCACTGATATATTACCCAATTTTTAAATAGACAGTTTACTTTTAAAGTACAAAGAATATATGCCCTCTTGTAAAAAAAATGAATGCTAACAATAATACATAGAAAGTATTTTTATCAATTTATAGGAACTCTTAAAAACCTGACTTTCTATGTCAAAAAACTTTTGAAAATCTTTCTTTTTTTTGTCGTAAAATTTGTAGTACATTACAAATTAGAACATTACAATATTACAACCCCATAACGCTACAACAATCTATGCAATTACTTGATGGAAAAAAATTGTCGGAAACCATCCTTAACGAGTTGGCCGAGGATGTCATCCGGTTCAAAACGTCAACCGGAATAACTCCTTGTTTAGCAGCGGTGTTGGCGGGAGATGATCCGGCAAGCCGGATTTATATAAGTAACAAAGAAAAAAATTGTCGGAAAATCGGAATGGAAAGCCGTCTTTTCCATCTTCCCGCAACCACAACCACTGAAGAACTTTTGGTCTTGATTGAAAAACTCAATACGGATTTGGGGGTTCATGGTATTTTGGTTCAGTTGCCGCTTCCGCAAGGATGTAATACGCTTCGGGTTCTCGATGCTATTGACCCGAAAAAGGATGTAGATGCTTTTCATCCTGAAAATGTAGGTCTTATTTCGCAAGGTCGTCCCCGCTATCTGCCTTGTACCCCATACGGAATTCAACAAATGCTCGTCCGTTACGGAATTGAAACTTCGGGAAAACATGCGGTTATTGTGGGGCGGAGCGATATTGTCGGTAAACCGCTGGCTCTCATTCTCGTACAAAAACAATCACCCCAACAAACCGGAGCCGATGCCGCGGTCAGTATTGTTCATTCCAGAACAAAAAATTTGCACGAAATCACTCGGCAAGCAGATATATTAATTGCCGCAATCGGACAACCCCGTTTTTTAACTGCCGAAATGGTTAAACCGGGTGCTGTGGTTATTGATGTCGGAATCAATCGACTCCCTGATGGTAAAATTTGCGGCGATGTCGATTTTGATACGGTTAAAAGAGTTGCCGGTGCTATTTCACCGGTTCCAGGCGGTGTTGGTCCCTTGACCATTTCCATGCTCCTACTCAACACTCTTCGTGCCGCCAATCTTCTTAACCAACAAAAGAATAAAGAATGATACACCGCTATTAAACAAACCTTTCACACGATTGTTTGACAATATTGAAGGTGTAAATATTGAAGGTGTAACTGTCTATTTTGACATTTTTGTTTTAATTTTTTTAACACGAAACACACGAAACACACGAAAATTTTTTTAGATAATTTTCGTGTATTTCGTTATTTCGTGTGTTTCGTGATCTCAAAAAAACAAAAATTCTGTTCTTATAAAACCGAATTGTCAAGTGTTATGAGTATATTTTTTGGATTAGTGTGTTACTGCATAAACTAAGATATTGGTTCCGATTTCGAGGGCGGAACGATCTTTAAGACCGTAAGCGTAGGCGTGTGGGAATTGTTCCCAACCGTTGCCGAGATCAAACCGGCTGTAAATCACACCGGGTTTACCTTCAAACATGATCGCTTCCAACTCCGGTCGTTCCAATTGACCAAAATCTTCGTAAGTACGCGGGGTGTAATCAACCTTTGTAATAGTAAACTGGTTGTTGTAAAGCGGATGATCAAAAGGAATCGGTTCTAATATTTGATCGGGAAACACTCTGCGTATTTCCCGCCGGAACGACGAATCAAACGAACTCCGACCGCAACAAGCATCCGCCAAGAATATACCGCCTGCCTTGACAAACTGCCGAAGTCGCGTAACTTCCTCCTCTGACCAAACAAAATCACGATGTCCGGTCATATACCACAATGGATAAGTCAATGCTGTTGGGTCTTTCATTTTGACATTCTGCCGTTTGAATTTGACTTCCATTGTTGAATTTTCTTTGATGAATTTCATCAGATTGTGAACGGCGTCGGGATCGGGATCCCAATCTCCTTCGTGGACAATCTGAGCAAAAACAAAATCATCACGGCTTGGGGCACTTTCTTCGTGATAAATTTTTGAGGTACTTAGGAATCGTCCCAATTGGAATGTTCCGAGCATGTACGTAACAATATTAGCACCGACTTGTCTGGCTAAATCGATAGTCATACGAGTTCCGCGTTCGTGTTCGTGTCCGTCCCAACCGCAAGTCATGTCGGTTGTTGAGAAAATAACTGCATCACGGCAACCAATTTCGATAGATTCGAGACTTGGTTCTGCCGAATATTGGGTTCCATCCCCTTTTTTGTAATTGAACTGCTGACTTAATTTGTAATAAGAAGCGAACACCGGATTATCCGGTAACATTTTTCGCATGGGGCGTTGTGGAAAGATCAAGCCCATTTCATGCCGGAACGATTCGGTAAAATCCTTCCAACCGCAACAAGCATCAGCAATAATTGTGCCGCCATCGAGAACATATCGGGCAAGATTTTCACGTACATTGTCGGTTAGTTCGAATTTATTATGACCGGCAACAAGTAATGCCGGTAGTTCGCGCGGGTCGTAAGAAAAGGCGGACAAATCGGATTCAACTCCGCGATAATTGATACCGAGTTTGGAATTTGTCCAATCGAGCAGTGTTTTAACATCAGCGGGGTCTGTCATCCAGTCGCGGTACATGGTTTGTTTACCGTCTTTGACGATAAAACGAGGAGTACCTAATGCTAATTTTCCAATTAACGATGGGGGACTTGGCGGTCGTTTCTTTTCACTTCGGCGTAGTGGTGTTACGGGAAGCGGAAGGGGTGCAAATCCTTCACCGCCGGTTTGGGTGGCATTGACTGCTTTGGGCGGAGGACCGCAATCAATCGGACCGGAATTTTCTTCTTCCGCAAGAACTACACTCGTAACAAGTTCCGGTGTTACAACCGCTCCGGTCGTCGAGACACTGACAGCAGCAGTGACATGACCGATTTTTTCTAAAAAATTCCGCCGTGAACGGCGAACAACCTCTTGATTCGATTTTGGTTGGGATGATTTCATAAAATTCGGCTCCGAAATAGAGTTTGGGGTACAAAAGATCGAAAAAACACATTTATTTCGATCAAAAAACAAACATGGTCATAGATATTATCATATTTTTTTTGTTATTTCAAGAGAATTTTTGTTATTTCAAGGATTTTTTGTATCTATTCAGTATCCGCCTCGAAGAGTTGGAAGTGGAAAGTTGATAGTGGAGAGTGTCGCAAGCGGAATTATTACTGTTTGAATAATAATCCCGCTTGCGACACTATCAACTCTCCACTCTCCACTATCAACTATTTTGGAAGTTCCCTTGAATTGTCCTAAGACGATGGTATAATATGACGATTACATAATCTAGCAATTTTAGTCCAAATGTTTGGATTAGGTATTTTACGCAGTGATATTTTGTTTTACACGCTTATTTTATATTCAAATTATATTTTTGGAACTTCAAGGCACTCATAGGGTTACGTTTTTTTACGATAACACGGTTTTCCCATGAAAATTACATCTTTTGAAATTGAGCGGTTTGGTCTTTGGTCGGGGTTGAAGGTTCCTAAGTTGTCGGGAGGAATCAATGTTTTTTATGGTGCCAACGAGGCAGGAAAATCAACATTGATGGAATTTGTTCGGGCAGAACTTTACGGTTTCGGCGGTGAACGCCGCCGCTATGCCCGTAAACCCGGTAATATCAATACCACTCGGAACTCCGAAACCGATCACGAAGGTAAATCATTGTACGTTATTTCCGGCGGTGTCCTGCAAATCGAATCGCCAAGCGGTCACTTTCGGTTACGAAGAATGTTTCATCCCGACCAAACAATAGGAAATGAAGAAAATATCGATATTCAAACACTTGACGGCAACAAGCAAGGAACACAATTGTTACGTGTTCTGGTTTCCGGTGTTGATGAACCGACATTCAATAATGTTTTCGCAGTTGGTCTGGACGAGTTACAAAAACTTGGTTCGCTTAACGACACGGAAGCTGCTGAAATGCTTTTTCGGCTTAGTGTTGGGATGGATCGTGTGTCGATTGTTGACGCTATCAAGGAACTGACCGCACGGCGAAACCGTATTCTGAACAACAATATTCAAAACCATAACCACAAGTCAACCGATTTATTAACGCAACTGTTTCACCAACGAGAGAAAATTGTTGCGGAAATCACCGATGTGGAAATTCTTCTCCGCGATTATGTACGAATACGGAATGAACAACGAACAGTTGACCGGACGGTTGCCAATCTTGAAGAAGATCATATCAAATTGCAACGGGAAAAGCGGTTGTACGAAATTGCGAAACAAGCCGAACCGGTTTGGATGCGCCGCAGTAAAATCCGTGACGAAATCAATGCAATGGGAATGGTTGTCGTTGTTACCGAGCAGGTCATAACCCAACTTGATGAAATCGGTAAACAAATCGAACAACACCGTTTGGTTTGCAATAAATTGAAAGAAGAATTTCAGAGCACACAAAACACCCTAAACGCCCAACCGGTTAATGAAACACTGGAAAAACTTACTCCAAGACTTGAAGTTTTACTCGAAGAGGAAAAACGAATTGTTGAAATTGATACACAAATTACCGGTTTGGAAAATGAAATTGCGAATCTCGAATCGCGTATTCTTGACGAGGAAACGCAAATCAAACGCGGACGCCGTTTGTTGCCTATTTCTCCGCAACAGTATGGCGCAACAAAATTAGAAAAGAATACAGCGGAAAACCGAAACAGTTCCGAACACGCTTCGTTTAATCCTGCCGGTGCGGTTATTTCGGCGCCAACCACATCGCCGTCGATTCCTGTTACGGCAAAAGGTTATCGTCCGAATAGCGGAGATTCTATTGATGCGGTGTTGCTTGATGGTTACAGAATTCCTGCTAAAGCGGTGAACCGGGCAAGACGGCGTTTATTCCGTGTTAAGGAGCAGCACACCGAACTCTTGGGACGTTCAAAAGTACTCAACGAAAAAATTAAAACAGAATTGGTACGTCGGGAAGTTAAGGAATTACCGGAAGCAATCGAAAAAGCAAATGAAACGCTTTCGTATCTCAAACGACGTCAGAGTATTGGTCAACGGCTTGCGGAAATGACCATGCATCATAAGGAGTTGCGGCGCATCAATGCTTTTTTGATACAACATCAGGCGTTACCGACATGGGCACTTGTTTTGCTCGGAGCGGTTGGAGTTCTGGGTGCTGTTCCGGTCGGGCTGGCTATTTTTGAAACAATTGGGACAAAAATATTTGAAAGTGATATACCGCCGTTTTTAACAATTTTGGGACTTTTTGCAGTAGGCGGTTCTTTTGCATTCAAATTTGTCTCGGAAAAGAGCAGCGTTAAAAAACTGGAACAGAATCAGCGTCAACTCGGAATGCTCTTAACCCAAATTGAACACGCTAAACAGGAAGCTGCAGCTCTTGATGCGAAACTTCCGTCAAGTGTTTCTACGATTGAAACCCGATGTCAGGAGGCGCAACAAGAATTATCTCAACTCGAAAAATTGATTCCGGTTAATACGCAGCGCCGTGAGACAAACCAACATCTTAAACAAATTGAAGTCCGTCTGGAACGTTGTAAAGAAGAACACGAAACAGCGATAAAACGTTGGAATGATTGGCTTCGGTTGACTGGTTTACCGGACGACTGGACACCGGCGCGAATCCGTGATTTGATAGAACACTGTGATGTTGTCGGCGATCTGAAAAAGGAACTCGATAATTGTTACGAAACAATGAATCAACGGATTCGGGATATGCGGTTTATTACGGATCGGATTGACCGGATGATTACTGATGCGGGGCTTTCTTTTGCGGACGGTGTGAGTTATGTCGATATTCTGAACGAAATTCGGAAAAAATTGGAAGCCAATGACGCAGCCCGGCAAATTCGTAATCAACAGAAAGAAACACTCAGGCAAATTCGCAAAACACGGAAAAAAGCAGTTGCTGATCTCCGTAAAGCCAAACAAACGGAAACGGAATTATTACGTCAATTCGGAGTAAAAACACCGGAGTTGTTACGGGAATTGTATCGCCGGCATCAAAAACACCGCCGGTTATTGCAACAGGAACAAGGGATTCAGCGTGAACTCGATGCGGCCATGGGTAATTTCTGTTCCGAGTCGGTTATTGGTAATTTGTTGGAGCCGCGTGTTACGCGAAAACTTCTCGAACAGCAAGCCGAAACAGAAGAAGAATTGATTCGGCAACAAAAATCCGGTAAAGAATCTTTTGAATATCAAAATGACAGCATCACCGAACAACTCGAACATCTTGAAAAATTGCCTGAATTAGACGAATTATTAAAAGATGTAACAAAACGGATTGAAACAACATCAGCAAAACTGCATGACGAATTGGAACAACGCGGGCAGCTTGGTGAACAACTCAAACGGATTGCCGACGACCAAACAACAATCAAAAAACAACGTGAACTGGCAATTCTTGACGAAAAAATCCGTTGCACTATTTTGGATTGGCAGACTTATGCGGTTTGTGCGCGGATGCTTGACGAGATTCGTGCGACGTATGAACGGGAACGCCAACCGCGAACTTTAGCCGAAGCGTCCGAACTTCTGAAACGGTTAACGGATGGAAAATATCATCGGATATGGACGCCGCTTGGTGAGGAAACCCTGATGGTTGATGATGCGGAGGGTAATACGTTTGATGTTGTGTGGCTTTCGCGCGGAACACGCGAACAATTATTTATTGCGCTTCGGCTTGCTCTTACATCGGCATTTGCGCAACACGGTTCGATATTACCGTTAATTCTGGATGATGTGTTGGTCAATTTTGATTCACGGCGGGCGTTTGCGGCAGCGAAAGTTTTGCTTGAATTTGCAAAATCAGGTCGGCAAATTTTCCTTTTTACATGCCATGAACACATTTGCCGAATATTCCAAAAACTGGATATTCCTGTACGAATTCTTCCTGCGGTTAATGATCCGGGCAAGCCGTCTAAAATATTGTTACCGCGTTCAATTTTGAAACGGCGTGAAGAAAAACGCCGCCGTGAAATCGAATATCTTGCTGCTGAAAATGCAAGACAAAAAATCGAACAGGAAATTGCAGACCGTGAAGAATTTATCCGGCTGGATGCGTTACGAAAAGCCGAAGTCCAACGCCTAATCCTCCAAATGCAACAACAGGCAACAGCCGAAAAAACCTTTGAAGCACAACAAAAACAAAACGCTTCAGAAACATAAATTCAGAAACATAAAAATAAGATATATACTGTATCCTGTAATAATTAGGTCTTTTAGTAGGAACACGGGCGTCTCGCCTGCAATAATGGTAATTCCGTGCAGGCGTGACGCCTGCGTTCCTAAAGTAATCAATTTATGACAGGATAAAGTATCGTTAATAGTGTTCGCAAGCGGATTACTACCCCAATGGTAATAATTCCGCTTGCGAACTATTAACTATTATCTATTCCGGGGTTAAGAGGAAAAAATAAAAAACCGACTGAATAATTACGAAAGGGAACTTCTAAAAACCTAATGTAAAAATTTATTGTTAGAAGGAACGCGGTCGTCTCGACCGCATTTTTAGGAGTTTTTTGTAAAAAAACAGGGCAGGCGAGACGCCTGCGTTCCTCC
>JAITIZ010000205.1 GCA_031279215.1 Planctomycetaceae bacterium | reverse complement strand
TAGGAACGCAGGCGTCTCGCCTGCCCTGTTTTTTTACAAAAAAACTCCTAAAAATGCGGTCGAGACGACCGCGTTCCTTCTAACAATAAATTTTTACATTAGGTTTTTAGAAGTTCCCTCATATAAATTCCAATAAATTCCAAAAATCACCATTCCGGCAATAATCTGCGGACGGATTAGCTGTTTAAATTACGAAACAATGAGATAGTCAGTTTATTGCCGAAATACGGGTTTATCAGTACCGGGCATATCGTCGGGAACCGGAATCGTTACATTACCGGTTGCCGCCCACTCAGCTCCGCGCAAAAACGTAATAATAAAACTAACACTTTTACACTGACTTTCATTGTCACCAAGACAGGTGTGAAAAACACGTCCTTTGCCATAGTCGATAACCAACAAAAGCGGTTCATCACGCCCTGTTCCGCCTTTTTCTTTATCGGCAAACGCAGTTGCAAGAATTGTAACATTTTTGGCAGGACCGCGTAACATATCATAAAGTTCATCTTTAGCGTGACGGAATTTTTTGGGTAAACCTTTCATAATTGGATGTTCCGGTTGTTGAACTTCGATGAGATATTCCCATTGCGGGCCATGGTGTCCGCCTGGTCCCGGGCTGGGATCAAGAACAGGTTTACCGTCTTTGATGTATAAATAGGGACCGCTTTTTTCATTACGTCCGCCCCAACCGCCGATAGCACACATTTCATTATATTCCTTCCAATTAGGGAAAGAATTATTAGCAGCATGATAAATCACAAGCCCGCCGCCGTCAGCAACAAATTTTTCAAATGATTTTTTTGTTTCGGCGGACCATTCATCACCGTTGTAGTTCATAACAACGAGATTGTAATTTTCAAAAGCGGGTTTGAAAGCGTTCATTTTTTCTTGGTATTCTTTGGGGTTAGCTTTCTTTTCTTCTGACGTCGGCGATGTGGCAACATCAACCGTAAAACGTCCTGATTTTTCTAAAAAATCTTTGATAACAGGCGTGGTTAATGCCCAACGGTGATTGTTCTGACCATCAACAATCAATGTCTTGATTTTGGCAGCAGATTCCTCGCCTTGTACAACATCAACCTGTCCATAAAACATCGTACCAACAACAACAGTAAACAACAGTAACATTCGTAAAATCATTTGGTTTTCCTTTCAAAAAAAATTATGTGATGTCAATAAAACCGGATGTTTCCAAATTATCTCTACAACGAGAAAAAATTTCATCCATTAATTGTAAACGGTTATATCCATAACCATTTTACTAGGTTTTTATCAAGTTTTATAATCTTATCAAAATTCACATAAAATCAAAGTAACACCCTTCAATTCAATATTAGGGAACTTCTAAAAACTAATATTAGGAGGAACGCAGGCGTCTCGCCTGCCCTGTTTTTTTTACAAAAAACGCCTAAATATGCAGTCGAGACGACTGCGTTCCTGATGTTTTTAGAAGTTCCCATCAATTATCAGCTACTTGTTTTTCAGGATTTTCATTGCTTCATCTCGGTAACAATCCATGAGATACGGGATTTTTGTGATTTTGGCACACTCTTCCGTAAGCGACATTAATTCGTTTCTGGTAATTTTTGAAACGTTGAATTTTCTTGCGCCTGCCATGAGTTGTTGAAGCCCGACTTTGATTTTGTCGGCATAGCTGTAAATTCCAATAGCACCGAGTGGTATATTTTGAATTTCTTTTGCTCCGACAATATCTTTTACTTTTTCGTAGTTGACAAAAATTTCTTCGGGTTTGGTTCCGAACTCGGCAACTGATTTTGGCAAATTGTTTTCTTTGAGCCATTGCTCAATATTTTTGCCGACCATTCCCGGAATCATCAAGGCGCGTCCCATACACACGGCTTTAGTATAAGGTGCTCCCAACGCCAATACCTTGAAAACACCGTCCTCAGAACTAAAACCTCCCGCAAACGCTAAATCAGGAACACGTTCACCTTGTGCTGTTAAAATAGATGCATATTCATACGCGGCACTGTGCAAATAGATGGAAGGAATACCCCATTCCTCCATCATTCGCCAAGGACTCATTCCTGTTCCGCCCGACGCTCCGTCAATCGTCAATAAATCAATCTTGGCTTTTGAACAAAACTTAATTGCCATTGCCAATTCTTTAAGACTGTAAGCACCGGTTTTGAGGGTGATGCGTTTATAACCAAGTGAACGCAAACGCTCAACCTCTTTCATAAAACCTTCTTCCGTCACAAAACCGAGTCGGCTATGACGTTCAAACTCTTTAATTGCTCCCGCTTTGAACGACGCCTGAATAATCGGATCAGACGGATCAGGCGTAACAATGTAACCGCGTTTTTGAAGTTCGATGGCTCGTTCTAATTGAGCTACTTTGATTTCGCCGCCAATACATTTGGCGCCTTGTCCCCATTTCAACTCAATTGTTTCAATCTTATGTTTATCGATAATATATTCGGCAACACCGAGATTGGTATCTTCGACATTCATTTGAATCAGAATTTCACCCAAATTCCCTCGATATTTTTGATAAGCTTCGATTCGCCGATCCATATCGGGAGCTTTAACAACTTTTTTGTTGTTATTCAGTTCAAGTTTGGGATCAATTCCGCAAACATTTTCACCGCAAACGATAGTAACACCGGACAATGCGGCGCCAACAGCAAAATGTTCCCAATTTTTGCGTGCTATTTCGGTTGAACCTAAGGCTCCTGTAAAAATTGGAACAGCCATTGTTACTTTCTGATCCCATCCGTAAGAGGTTTCCGTGCTAACACTTGGGAATCGTGCCGTGTCGGGAGATGCGGCAACTCCCTCCGGTAAACCAACAGCTCCTTCTGCATAACCTTGAATATTCAAATGAGAATAGTCAATCGGGTAATTTTTGTCGCCGCCGGCGGTAACTTCACCAAAAGGACCCGGATAAATCAGTTCACGTCCTCTAAATGCGGCTTTGAAAATTTCACAATTGCCGCGACATCCGTCAATACATCGTGAACATAAACCGCTACATGGGACAATACTTCGAGAACGGTTGACGGTTCTAGTTGCGTCATTACTGTTGGGGGTTTGTAAATTCATCTTTTGCTCCTTGTAATAAGGGTTGTAATAGGGTTGTAAAGGGTTAGGGTAATAAAATTAACTCTTTGGGAACTTCTAAAAACTAATATTAGGAGGAACGCAGGCGTCTCGCCTGCACTTTTTTTTTACAAAAAACGCCTAAAAATGCGGTCGAGACGACCGCGTTCCTGATGTTTTTAGAAGTTCCCTCTTTGTAATTCATAAATTACAAAACAACTTAGAACGTAAATTCCAGGAAAATTCCGCAAAATATCCGTATCAATACCAATACCAAAAATACAAAAAGGCAAAAATTGTAAATCCCTGCCAAAATCAACAAACCACAAAATATACAACAATTTTAGCGGTTTATTTTTTAGTATTTCTATTTTTTGGGATTCCTGTTGGTATTCCTGATTGTTTTGAACTTACATTTACGTAATAAGTTACATGATTGTAGCAATTTCAGTTGTTCTTGAATAGGGAGTAGAGGAAATTTTTTCAAACTATTTCCCTAGTGGTCTTGGTGTGTTCATTGGGTTAAACCCAAGATAGGCAACCGTAAATGAAAGCCGTAGATGAAAACCGTAGGTAAAAGTTTTTTGCCAAAGTTTTTTTACATACGGTTACGTTGCTGCTGGGCAACTTTGCCCCGGTTTTCGGTTGGCAAGCAGATTCCAAACCGTTCGGCAACACAAATTGCCGTCTCGAAACATTGCCTACTTTGGGTTTACCGAAATGAACACACCAAACAGTGAATACTAGGGAATCTTTTATGAAACATTGGGAATATTCTACGGGACTTTTGGAACATATTACGAGGAGTTCGGGGTGTACTACGAGGACTTCGGGGTGTACTACGAGGACTTCGGGGTGTACTACGAGGACTTCGGGGTGTACTACAAAGTCTTCGGGGTGTACTACAAAGTCTTCGGGGTGTATTACAAAGTCTTCGGCGTGTATTACAAACTCTTCGGGGTGTATTACAAACTCTTCGGCGCACGCTCCAAGGTCTTTGGTTTATAAGACGAGGTTTTCGGAACAGACTATGCGGTAACTGTCTATTTGTAATATATCTATTTAGTTGATAGTTGATAGTGGAGAGTGGAGAGTGCCGCAAGCGGAATTATTGCCGTTTAGGTAGTAATCCGCTTGCGGCACTATCCACTCTCAACTACTCCGGGGTTAAGAGGAAAAAATAAAAAACCGACTGAATAATTACGAAATATTACCAAATTTTTAAAATATTTTGAAAATTCTCCAAAAAAAGACGAAACCCTTAATTGACA
>JAITIZ010000204.1 GCA_031279215.1 Planctomycetaceae bacterium | reverse complement strand
ACCATAAGATTGATCGCCGGTACCTTCATCATCTTCGTCTTCACCGGAAAATGTTCTTACAAATTTAAACTCGCCGTAATCTTGCGCAACATCAGAAAGTCGCTCTGTTGCTGTCCCGTCAGTTGTTACAACAGAGACTTTCCATTTATCGTCATCTTTAATGGTAAAACTGGCGGAACCTGTTACAGTATATTCTGCACAATATTCGACTTCTGCGGAAACCAAGGTGAAAATAATGGTTTCCGACGATTCAACAATACCGTCGTTCAAAACATAGATGGGGAAATCATAAGTGGCAGTATTTGCTGATATTCCGAATGTTCCTTCGTAATAATAATTACCGTCTTCATCTTCATAATAAGAAAGTGATGAGGCCGCCGAATAATCAGAACCGGGTGTTGCCGTTCCTGACAAACGGTAGGTAACAGTTACATTTGAATAAATACCGCAATCGTCATCGTTTGACCGTTCAATATGAACAATTCCCTGCGTTCCCAAACCTGTTGCGGTAGTTTCTCCAAGATTCGTTATCTCCACTGTTGCAGTTATTGTACCCATATTATTAGTACAACAATCCATCATTTCACCTTCCTCTGTTTGGAATGACATTGCCGTAACTGTTTCACTCCTCTCAGCAGATTCAACCGTATAATCTGTATGATTCGTCTTTACAGCCGAATTGTCATCAACATAAGCAAATGTATTTTGCTCGAAAGATGACTGATAGGAAGAAAACAAACCCGGTAACAACGGCGAAACAGAAAGAAGTTCACGGTTCTCCAACGATTCAAAACCAAACATTCGTTTACGGCATGTTCTCTGTTTTGGTATTTTACTGACTGTGTTACCAAAAATGATTTTAGTAATCTTTTTAAGTAATGAATGATTTTTTGACATGGTAAAATTTTCCAGATTCTATTATAACTAAAAAATTTTTTTGAACAATTACATTTATATTTCTAATCTGCGATTCCAAATTCCATGAGCAGGGCTTCGAGTTCTGAAATTTCAAGCGGATTGGGTACAATAAACAATGTATTTTTTTCAATTGCTGTTGCCAGTTTGCGGTATTCGTCGGCTTGCGCCACTGTGGCGTCATAATCAATAACTGTTTTCTTATTAATTTCAGCACGCTGTACCATATTGTCACGGGGAATAAAATGAATCATTTGCGTTCCAAGTTTCGACGCAAGAGCCATAATCAACTCCGCTTCACGATCAACCTTGCGGCTGTTACAAATTAGTCCGCCCAACCGCACTGTTCCGGCTTCGGCAAATTTGCGAATTCCTTTACAAATATTATTGGCGGCATACATTGCCATCATCTCACCGGAACAGACAATATAAATCTCTTCTGCTTTTCCGTCACGAATAGGCATAGCGAAACCGCCGCAAACAACATCGCCAAGAACATCGTAAAACGTGTAATCGAGTTTGTACTTGGGGTCGAATGCGCCGAGTTGTTCGAGCAGGTTAATCGAGGTGATAATACCACGCCCAGCGCATCCGACCCCCGGTTCGGGACCGCCGGATTCAACACAACGTGTTCCCTTGAAACCGATCTTGACCACATCGTCAAGATCAAGGTCTTCACCTTCCGTTCGGAGTGTATCGAGAACAGTTTTTTGTGCCAAACCGTTTAACAAAAGCCGTGTTGAATCGGCTTTCGGATCACAACCGACAACCATCATATTTTTTCCCATTTCCGCTAAAGCGGCAACAGTATTTTGTGTGGTGGTGGATTTTCCAATCCCACCTTTTCCATAAATAGCAATTTTTCTCATCGTTTTTTCTCACAATGTGTAAGGTTATTTCATAACGGAAATATAATATTGGTGTAATAACTGGATTGAAATGCACTAAATGTGCCAAACAATTACTATCACGAAAAAAATGAGAAAAAAAGAACTTTTCAACCCAATTTCCAACCAAAATGTATGAAATACGTCAAAATGAGTTGAAATTAATTTTGTTACATAATAACAAAAAACCGCGAAAGATTACATTTCTGTTTTTGAAAGAAATAATATACAAAAATGTAGGATTGGCTTTTATACGCCAAATTCAAAATTAAAAAATAGGTAATATATCAGTGTAATAATTTTTTTGGTCCTATTTTCGCGGCATTTTCTTAATCTCTTATGTTTTCTTAGTCCCGCAGGGACGAGATGTGCATAACCGGCGGTTGCGCTTCGCTTGACCGCCGGTTATGCATTTCACACCCCTAGCGGGGTTAAGAGCGAAAAACAAAAATTCCACGTATATATTACAAAAATAGATAAACTGATAATATTCTTTCACAAGGATTACAAATTTTTAGTCCGCAGATTTTTAGAGATTACTTTTTGAGAATACCAAACAAACGAAATAACAAAATAGACGAAAATTTTTTATTTAATTACTTTTCGTTATATATATTTTTTTTAGTTGTTTTGTATTCTCAAAAAAAACAAAAAAACAGTTACAAATATTATTTTATATTACAAGAATAATAACAAAGTAAGTTGTTATATCATACCGGTTAAATAACCTTTCAACGAAAAATCTCCTGCCTCTTGATTCTAACTTCAAAACCGGTATAAATTAATTATCTATGGAAATTCCGCTGAATTATTATTGAATCATTATTGAACCATTATCGAATCATTACTGTAAATTTATAACCAATCCAAAGATCAACAACTTCAATCTAAAATTGAAACAAAAATCGGCAATGCTGGACTTACAAATTGAAAACATCAATGTTATTCGCGAACAGCGGCAAATACTTAAAGATATTTCATTTACGGTTGGGCGAAATGAATTTATCGGTATTCTTGGACCGAGCGGTTCGGGAAAGAGTACGTTAATTGAAATTCTGTCATTAACAGGATTACCGTCTTCCGGTCGAATACTTTTTGACGGGGATCATGATATTGCCGAACATACGGAAAAATACAAAAAATTGTTTCGGTATGTTCCGCAATACGATACTTTATATCCGACATTGACGGTTCGTGAAAATGTTTGGTATGCTGCAAGACTTCTACTTCCGCAATGTTCGGCTCATGATATTTCGGATCATATTGATTTATCGTTACACCGTGTCGGGTTGAAAGAGCATCAGGACAAACAGATTTTCAAACTTAGCGGCGGTCAACGTAAACGTGCAGGAATTGCAGCGGTGTTGCCGGGTAATCCGCATTTGCTTATTCTCGATGAACCCTCTTCCGGGCTTGATCCCGCAATGGAACGAAAATTGATGCTGCTGCTCAAAGGAATCGCAGAATCAGGAACAACCGTCATCTGTTCAACCCATGTCATGGAAAATATCCGACTCTTCGATAAAATCGCTGTCATCGACAAAATTAAACTCGTCGGTCAGGAAACAGAATGCGGAAAATTACTCGATTTTCTTTCAACAGAACAATTATTCCAAAAAATGTACGAAAAAAATGAAGATTACGCAGAATTTTTCGAAAAACTCGAGGCAGATTCCGGTGTCTATTATTGGAACACAAAATACAAAACTTCCGAACAGGATAATTCATTCAAATTCCTATTGGAGAATTTTTGGGAAACACTTCGTCCGATAGGACATTTTTTGATTCCGTTTTTTTGTTTTCTCTATCGTTTCATTTTTTGTTTTGTATTTCATTTTGCGGATAACATCATGATCCGATTTCCCTTGACACGCCAAATATTTGATGTATTTGAACGTAATCTGCGTCTTTTTTGGAAAGACCGTTTTTTACTGATTTCAACTCTATTTCTTCCGCTTATTCTTGGTTTTCTGATTGTTTTGAGTCAACAAAATGAAAGTAACATTTATCCTTTACTGTTTTTTACTATTATTGTTTCACTTTGGTTTGGAATGAACAATTCGGTTCGGGGAATTGTTAGTGAACGAAAATGGTTTGTTCGGGAACATTTATCCGGTCTCAGTACAAACAATTTTTTGTTCGGGAAAATGTTGTTTTATTTTCTGCTGGGTTTTATTCAAATCGGTTTACTTTGGCAAACGCTTAATTGGTGTTGTTCTGTTTTTTGTCTTGAATCGTTGATTGAGAAAATGATGTTATTGGATGGTTTGATATTGCCTTGTGTTTTATTGGGTTGTTACGGAGCGGGTGTTGGGCTTGGGCTGCTTATTTCGAGTCTTGTGTCCACAGAAAGTGTTGCGGTTGCGTTGGTGCCTTTGTTCATCATGCCGCAAATTTTGTTAAGTACGGTTGCGGCGGGTAATTCCGCAGATTCTTTCGATTTACCGGAACGAATTGTTCCGGTAATGATAACAGATACAAAAATAACGGAAATGGAAGAGCCGTTACCAACTGATTGGGAACTCAAACCGGCTGTTGAAGTATTCCGATGGGCGTCGTTTTTCTGCTATTCACGACCGGCACTATTCTTGCTTGAACTCAAGATTCGTGAACATCCCAATCAAACAATATACTACGGAGAACAAATTCATTTTTCCAGTCTTATAATCGTAACATGGGTTGTATTCTGGGGTACTTTCCGGTTCCGCCAAAAACAATGGCAAACCTCACGTCATGGATAAATTACGATTGGTATATTTCTTGCGTTCATAATGTTACATCTAATCAATTAAGAGTTTTGTTAAAACAATATTGGTGAGTGGGAACTTTTGACCGTAAGTTGCGCTTCGTTACATCTACAGTTAGTAATTGTCTATTTTCGTCCGCAGATGATGCAGATTTACGCAGATTTTCGTCCACAAATATTCGCAGATATTCGATCTTCGCGGATTTTCAAGGATTCTTTTTTGAGAGTACGAAAGAACGAAACAAACAAAGGAAGAATAGACAAAAAATACAAAAAATTATTTTCAAAAAATTATTTTCAAAAAATTTTTTAACACGAAATACACTAAATTTCACGAAATACACGAAAGTTATCTAAAAAACCTTTCGTGTTTTTCGTTTTACGATTTATTGAATACCTCTCATGCGTCATCGAATGACAAGGCTGCGGTGGGGCAAAGCCGGACTGTTTCTGAAGCAGATTTTGTCAATGCTTTTTGAAATGATTCACCGAAAGGTACGCCAATCCGAACATCAAAACCGCGCCCCAAAAAAGTCAATCCCCATTCTTCACCCGCTTTTTTCGCAACATTAACACAAATTCCGCATTTAATACATTTTCCTGCTTCGAAAATAATGTTGCCGCTTCGTTGAATTGTGAATGGTTTTCGTACAGATTCTTCAAAGCGATGCCCATCGGCATGATATTGTGAAGCGTATTGAAGCAACCGGCATTGACTACGACCGCGACAATCACAGTGTAAACAACGCTCCGCCTCCCGAATCACCTCCGTTGAAACCGTTTCGGATAAAACTGTTTCGGATAAAACCGTTTCAGATAAAACGTTTTCAGATAAAACGTTTTCAGTTGGAAGGACAGTTGTTGAAACAGTTTTAGCGGAATTATTGACAGGTTTATTGTTTCGGTTTATTTCGGACAAAACGGTTAATTCTTCAAGCGGCAGTTTACCGAGTTTGACACCGTAATAGGGTAAAACGGCAGGAGATATTGTTCCGTGTTGCAGAAGCCGGTCAATGGATTCCGCCGCCTCTCGCCCGTCTGCAACACTTCGGACAATCATGGTTGTTTTTGCACGAAAAATTGTTCCTGTTGCGAATATATTGGGGATAGACGTTTGAAATGAAGGAAGATCAACACGCAAACGTCCTTGTACTGTTTCAAAACCGGACTGTTCCAGTATTGCGGGATCACATTGCCCGGTACACAATAATATAGCATCAAAGGAACGTTGGATTTCAACAAGCGTTTGCGGAAACATCCAATCAAGTTGTTCGTCAGGATGGTAATCAATGGGAAGCGATAAAATTGTACGAATTTCTGCGTCAAGAACAGAGGAAGGTAATTGTGATTCATTAATTGTTCTCATACGTCCGCCGGGCTTTTTCCCTTGCGTGTAAAGTGTAACGTGATGACCGAATCGGGCAAGATAAAACGTTGCGGAAAGTCCTGACGGACCGGCTCCGATGATGAGAACACGTTTACCGGTGGAAGGATGTACCGGCGGAAGATAAGGTTGTTGTTGCGCTAAATCGTAGTCGGCAGCATAACGTTTTGCCGTACAGATTTCAACAGCTTTATCAAGGTCTTTACGCCTACAGATTTTTTCACATGGTTTCGGACAAATGCGTCCCAGAACAGCAGGAAATGGAATTGTTTCTTTAATTGTTTGAATAGCGGCTTTGGGATTTTCTGAACGAATTTGCCGCAACATGAGCGGAATATCGAGCCGAGCCGGGCAAGCGAGTTGACACGGTGCGTAACAATCACCCAAATGATCACTCAATAACAATTCCAATGCGGTTCGGCGAAGTTGACGGACTTCTTCTGTTTCACTTTCGATAACCATTCCGTCTTCAATTTTCGTTGCGCAAGCCGGTACGAATTTTCCCTTGCATTTAACAAGACAAACAAGACATGAAACGGGAGAGTGTTCCTCTTTGATGCGGCAAAGTGTCGGAATCTTAATTCCCAACCGTGTTGCCGCATCAAGAACCGTTTCGCCTTCTACCGCCGAAACCGCATGATCATCAATAGTAATTTTCATAAATAAACAGAAAAAAAATTTCTGATTGTTTTATATTTTAGGGAATAATTTGATCACTGATAAATGTTTGTGTTTTTTGTCCTGTTAATTTTTTACCAACATACCGTCCTTAACGAAACGGAAATTTTCATGATTCACACTAATACACGATAACCTCACTCTGGTTAATAGTTAAAACAAACTTCTTGACGATTCCCCGCATGGGGCGAGATTATCAGCCACAGCAACTATAATCTCGCCCTTGCAGGGTTTTGTTATGTTGGGGGTGACAGATAGGCATAGACAACATTTCGTAACTATTCAGCAGCAATCCTATTGTTTATTATCAGTTACAAAACAGGCGGTAAACGATCCTTGACCCAAAGATCGCTTACCTTCGTTTATCTACTGACGGTTACTCCCCTAATTCTGAAACAATCAGATTTTCCTTTATTATGAACTAACTATTTTTGAACGTATATCGGTTGACGATATTTTCAAAAAGTTCCTGCCTACCGGATTTATTGGGGGCGGTATTACCTTTTTTGAGCATATATTTTTCGAGCGATTTGAAATCGTGTTTACCTGCTTCGATTTCCGCACCAATACCCGTGTCCCACGAAGCATAACGATCTTTAACCATTTGCGCAATTTCACCGTTTTTACGAATTTCCGCTGCAATTTTCAGACCTAATGCAAAAGCGTCCATTCCGCCGATGTGAGCGTAGAACAGATCGATTGGTTCAAAACTTTCGCGCCGGACTTTGGCATCGAAATTCAAACCGCCGGTTTTGAACCCTCCATATTTTAGAATAACTAACATCATTTTAGTTGTTTCATAAACATTGGTTGGGAATTGGTCGGTGTCCCAACCGAGCAATGTATCACCGGTGTTCGCATCAACCGAGCCTAAAAAGCCTTGACTTCCGGCATATTCCAATTCGTGTTCTACCGAATGACCTGCCAAGGTAGCGTGATTTGTTTCAATATTCATCTTGACATATTGCTCAAGACCGTAAGCACGGAGAAAATTAATACACGCTGCCGAATCAAAATCGTATTGATGTTTTGTCGGTTCTTTGGGTTTGGGTTCAAAATAAAATTGTCCTTTGAACCCGATTTCTTTGGCATAATCAACCGCCATGTGCATAAATTTTGCCAGATGATCGATTTCGCGTTTCATATCGGTATTCCAGATACATTGATATCCTTCGCGTCCGCCCCAGAAAGTGTAACCGTCGCCGCCAAGTTCTTTGGTTATTTCGAGAGCTTTTTTGACTTGAGCGGCGGCATAAGCAAACGCATCGGCATTACAACTAGTTGCGGCTCCGTGCATAAAACGCGGATTACCGAACAAATTTGCCGTTCCCCACAACAATTTTATTCCGGTTCGTTGTTGTTCTTCCTTAAAAACCTTGACAACAGCGTCCAGGTTTTCGTTAGTTTCTTTGAGCGAATCACCTTCCGGTGCAATATCGCGATCATGAAAAGCATAAAACGGCATCTGAAGTTTTTCGAGAAATTCAAAAAAAACTTTGACACGTTTCTGGGCGTTTGCGACCGTATCTTTACCTTCCCAAGGACGGTACATTGTACCAGGTCCAAACGGATCAGAACCGGTTCCCCGCATTGTGTGCCAGTATGCGGCACTGAAACGGAAATGGTCTTTCATCGTTTTACCTTCAACTTTTTCGTCGGGGTTGTAAAACCAGAACGCCAAAGGATTTTTTGATTCGGGACCTTCAAATTGAACAGTTTTTTTTACTTCGGAAAATGCAGGCATAGTATAACCTCCAAAAGTTTGAAAATGGAAAAAAAGAAACAATAAGCACTTTACAATCTAACGAGTTTTTATTTTCTCAAAAAATTAACAAAGATCAAGTAAATGATTGTAGGGAACTTCTAAAAACCTAATGTAAAAATTTATTGTTAGAAGGAACGCGGTCGTCTCGACCGCATTTTTAGGAGTTTTTTTGTAAAAAAACAGGGCAGGCGAGACGCCTGCGTTCCTA
>JAITIZ010000202.1 GCA_031279215.1 Planctomycetaceae bacterium | reverse complement strand
TAATAAAATAGTCTTTTTGTAATCTATCAGTGGAATAATTTTTTTCGAGTCAAAAAATTGTGTACCCATTCGCCCCGTAGGGGCAATCAGCAATAGCGTAGGGCAACGCCCTACGTATGGTTTCGCCTTTGAAATCAAGCCCTGAAAGGGCGCAAGCCTAAAGATCATTCATCATCTTATTGTGCATCTTATTGCTGTCGCCCTTACAGGGCTTTGGTGTGTTATATTGGTTACGTAGGGCGTTGCCCTACGCTAATGCTGGGTGCCTTTTCAGGGCGATTTTAATGAATACATATTGAAAAATAAATACTGAAAACAAATACCGAAAATGAAAACCGAAAATTCAAGTAAGAGTGGTTTAAAATTATTCCACTGATATATTATGAAATTCCCTATTGGTAACTTCTAAAAACTAATATTAGAAGGAACGCAGGCGTCTCGCCTGCCCTGTTTTTTTACAAAAAAACTCCTAAAAATGCGGTCGAGACGACCGCGTTCCTTCTAACAATAAATTTTTACATTAGGTTTTTAGAAGTTCCCTTTTGTGAAAACAGTACATTTGTGAAAATCAACGTTATCCGGCAGACTATAAATTTGTGTTTGTGGGATAATTTTTGAGTTTTACCTTTACCATTTTTTGGTAATTCCGGCAGAAATCATATTAGCACTTACTTCACTTGTTACACTGCCGTAAGGTGCGGCGGAATTTCCGGTTGGAAAGGGACCTGTTATTTTCGCTTTGAACGCATGAATATAAGAGAACGAAAATTCAAGGTTTTTGACAACCGCATAAGTTGCTCCCATACTGAGTACGTGTTGCATCATTAGCGGCGCAGCAACATTCAGCATAACACTACGGTCTGGAATCGGATTTTCGTTCCAGCAATATCCCATACGGAGTTTGAGTTTCTGACTGAATTTCCGCTCAATTCCAACAGCAACCGCCATGACACTGTCCCAATCCAAACCTCTCACAACACCATTCTCAATACCTTTTTTGAAACCAGCCGTATGAGCATAATCAAAGTAACGAATATCAAGACCAATAATCGTGTCTTGAATTCCATCATAAGAAAAACCTAATGAAAGTGTTGTCGGAAGATTCAGATCGAAATTATCATTAAACACGGTGTTATTACCATCAGCTCTTGTTCCTTGATAGGTTAACTTTTCCGCCCAAATGGGACTCTTGAACATAAAACCGGCTTTGAAATGATTTTTGAAATCGTAATAAGTACCAATCTGAAATCCGCCGCCCCAAGCGTATCGCGTTCCGAAATTATGAACCTCGTACTGACTTCCAAGCGGTTGACCTAATTGCATTGGGTTAATTGACAAGGACGCCAAATCAATAATCGGCGCAATACCAACCGAAAAACGATCCGTAACCTTATAGGCAACTGTCGGTGTAACCTGCATAATAATTACTGTTGACGATTTAGCACGACCGCCCAAAACCGGGTTATCGTATGGAGAACCGGTTGCAGGATAAAGCGATGCAGCACCGCCAACCGCTCCCAAACCAAGACCAAAAGTTATCGGCGATTTCGGACAACGCCGCCAAACAAACGCCATACTCGGATCAGGAATCGAACCAGCATTGCCCTTTGTTGAACCGCTTAACTTCGCACCATTAGGAAAATCAACACTGGAACTAACCCGTGTTTTCGGCATGATAACACCGATTCCAAATGAAATCTCGCTTTTTTCAAGACCGGAAATAGATGCCGGATTCCAATAAATGGCACCGGCAGCATCAATCGGGGTTGCAGTTGCCACGCTTCCAATAGAATCATTGACAGCTCCAATACTCCGAAGAAGAACACCTTGAGCATGGACACAAGAATCGGAAATGGCAAAAGAAAGAAACAAAACAAGTACAATGTTCCAACAAAATACAAATGTCGTTTTCATAATGTGTTTTTCAGTTGAATAACTGTGTTTTCAAAATTAAATTGCTAAAATGGGCGAAAAACTTTTTACAGATGTACAGGAATACAACCATGACACATCCTTCACGCAACATAACGCAAAACCCCAATAGAACGCACTTCTAATCATCGGTATTTGGGGATTCAAGATTGTTCCTCAATCAGACAAAACAAAAAGAATCCATCCGCACAAGACGGAAAATTCCGAATAATACCTATTGTTTAAACTATGATTTCTTTGATTAGAGCGATTAGGGTGATTAAAATGATTAGGGTAATTAGTGCAAAATAGACTTCTTGCATACATCAATATGTAATCTATCAGTGAAATTTTTGTTTTTCTCTCTTAACCCCGCTAGGGATGTGAACTGCATAACCGGCGGTGAAGCGAAGCACAACCGCCGGAGTAGGAGTAGGAACTCCTCCATTTCCCCAAAGCCCTGCAAGGGCGAGATAATGATTGCTGTGGCGATAATCTCGCCCCGTACGGGGCTTTGTTATGTTGGGCATTTTGACCGTAGGTTGCGCTGCGCTTCACCTACGGGAACTTCTAAAAACATCAGGAACGCAGTCGTCTCGACTGCACATTGCCTATAAAAAATGCAGGCGAGACGCCTGCGTTCCTAAAAAAATGAGTTTTTAGAAGTTCCCCTACGGTTATGCACATCTCGTCCCCGCGGGACTAAGAAAACATAATAAATTAAGGAAATGCAGCGAAAATAGGACCAAAAGAATTATTCCACTGATATATTACCATCAATTTAATTTTTCAAGTTACTAACCCATTGGTAAGATTTCATTGTCATTTTTGTAATGCTTTATTTTTTTATTAGTCCCGCGGGACAAGAGATGCATAACTGTAGCAGGGTTAAGAGCAAAAACAAAAATTCCACAGAATAACGGCACCGAATGATAAACAAATAGAAATGTTACTGATATAGATACATTTTTTCCCTTAAATCCAAGATGCGATAAAAATTTTATCAATTTTGCCCTTGTGTTCCATCATGAATACAATATAATAAGAATTCGTTGCTTTTAACTTCAATAAATTGTGTTTACAATTGAAAAATGGTAACAAATTATTGGGTGTTTAAGCCCATAAAACAATGTACCTAAAAATAATCAGAGTCCTAAAAAATAAGAATTACCTTTTTTTTCTATTTGATTTTGTGTAATATTTCAGTGGAATTTTTGAAGCTGAAGTTCAAGATTACTCAACAATGTTACTGATGTTCCTGCGGTTTCAATTTATTCCTTTGAAAAAATTTCCGCTGAAATATTACAAATTTTTTTAATTATTTTTTCACTTTTAACCCCCAATTACTATCATGTCAAACATTTCACGTCGTTCACTTCTTAAAACATTGGCGGTCGGCAGTGCTGTTGTGTTGCCGGCAACTCTTTCCGCTCAGACTTCCCAAAATATTAAAGCGGAACAAATCGAAACCTTAACCGTTCAGAACGGAACACGGCAATCCGTCTGTAAGTGGTGTTACGGGAAATATCCTATGGAAGAATTTTGTAAAATTGCCAAAAAAATAGGTTTAGTCGGAATTGATTTGGTTGGTCCTAATGATTGGGATTTACTGCTCAAATACGATTTAATCGTAACAATGGGAAACGGTCCCGGCATGGGAATTCCCAAAGGCTTCAACCGGTTGGAAAATCATGACAAATTGATTGAAAGTTACGAAGCGGTTCTTCCGGTTGCGGCAGAGAAAAAAGTTCCCAATTTGATTTGTTTTTCCGGTAATCGGGAAGGAATCAGCGATGAAGAAGGACTTGCCAACTGTGTTGTTGGTCTTAAGCGGTTGATGCCGGCTGCCGAAAAATACGGCGTAACAATTGTAATGGAACTGCTCAACAGTAAAAATCATAAGGATTATCAAGCCGATCACACCCCCTGGGGCGGTGAACTGGCTCGCCGAGTCGGTAGTGAACGGTTCAAACTTCTGTACGATATTTTCCACATGCAACGGATGGAAGGTGATATTATTCAAATGATTCGCGATTACAAAGACGTGATCGGACATTATCACACCGGCGGCAACCCAGGACGTAACGATATCGATGAAACACAGGAACTCTATTATCCGGCAATTATCAAAGCAATTAAAGAAACCGGTTTTACCGGTTTTATCGCACACGAATTTATACCCAAAAAAGGTATCGAATCACTTCGTAACGGAATCAAAATTTGCGATGTTTAATCCAAAATAAAATTGTCTGTAGATTGTTTGTAATATTTCAGTTTGTAATATTTCAGTGGACTATTTTTAAACACAGAATACACGGAAAGGAACACAGAACGGAGAAAAGAAAAAGTTGCAAAATAAACAGCGTTTTCAACGATGCTTCTATTCCTGCTGTCCCGTTTGTTCTCTTGAAAAAAAATCCGCTGAATAATGACAATTATTTTTAATTTTTGTACAACCCAATATTTTTAGGCTCTACGCAACAATGGCGACAACGATTACAATTCTTGGAGCGACCGGTTATACGGCATTGGAACTGATTAAAATTCTGTTACGTCATCCGAATACGGAGATTACGGCATTGACAAGCCGTGAAGACACGCGTTCTGTCGAATTGGTACACCCTTCGTTGTCAGGACGACTCAATTTATCACTCGAAAATCTTTCACCAAAAGAAATTGCAGCTCAATCGGAATGTGTGTTTAGCTGCCTGCCTCATATTGCTTCGGCGAAGATTGTGCCGGAGTTATTGAGTTATGGAACAAGGGTGATTGATTTGAGTGCTGATTACCGGCTTTCTGCGGCAGATATTTTTGAAACGTGGTATGCCGAAAAACATCCTGATCCTGATCGGCTGGGCAAAGTACCTTACGGACTTCCCGAACTGTTTCGGGATCAGATTGTCAAAACGAATTTGGTTGCGAATCCTGGTTGTTATCCGACTTCGGCAATCCTTCCGTTGGTGCCGCTTATTAAGACTGGTATGATTGAACCGGAGGACATTATTATTGATTCGAAAAGTGGAATTTCCGGTGCGGGACGAAAACCGAAACTTACTACACTTTATCCCGAATGTAATGAAAATATTTCGGCTTACAATATCGGAACACATCGGCATACTCCTGAAATAGAACAAATTATCACCGCCGCAAGCGGTAAAAAAACAACCGTTCTTTTCACGCCTCATCTGACACCGATGGACCGCGGTATTTTGTCAACAATCTATTCAAAACCGATACAACCGGTTACAACAAACGAGTTGCTTGAAATTTTGCGTGATTTTTATCGGGATGAGCCGTTTGTCAAGATTGTGGAACACCTTCCGTCAACAAAAGATGTTTCGGGAACAAATTTTGTTCATATTACAGTGCGTGTTGTCGGAAATAAGGTTATTACTGTTTCGGCAATTGATAACTTGATTAAAGGTGCTTCAGGTGCGGCTGTGCAAAACTTTAATTTAATGTTCAATTATCTCGAAACAACTGCTTTGATTTAGTGTTTTGTATTTTATTTTGTATTTTAGTAATATATCAGTGGAATTATTGTTTTGGTCCTATTTTCGTGGTATTTCCTTAATTTATTATGTTTTCTTAGTCCCGCAGGAACGAGATGTGCATAAAACCGTAGGTTGCGCTTCGCTTGACTGCCGGTTATGCCTTTCACACCCCTAGCGGGGTTAAGAGCGAGAAACAATAACTTCACTGATAGATTACAAATTTTCTAATATTTCAGTGATTTTTTCATTTTTGAAATACAATGACACTTGCAAGATTTTTTCTTTTTTTTCTATTTTTTGTTTCGCTATCTTGTTATGCGGCGGAAACACAGTGGGAACCGGAAAATGTTCCGGCGCAGAATATAGATGTATTTTTGTTTTATTATCAACATTTTCTCCATGCGAATCCGTTTCCCATCGAGCGCAAGCCTAAAAATGAAGAAGAAAAACTGAAAAATATTATCCATCATCAACAGTTGTCCTTTCTGTACAACAAATTATCCGAAGTTGCCGTAACACTGTCACGAACTCCCGATTTGCCCAATACTGCACCGGAAAATATCAAAAAAGAGAAAATAAATCATATTCGCGGAACATGGAATTTGTATAAAAATATTCCGGTCAATACCGAAGATCTTTGGGCGGAATCATGTTTTTTGAAATATCAATCGCTTGCCCATGAAGCCGATCTGGATTCAGAAAAAATTGAAACACTACACGAATTTGCAAAGGAAATTGAACAATATACAATTCTTGAGTTATTGTTTCAACATCTTAAACGGAATGCTTGTTTCCGGTCATTGCATCTTGTCCGTCAACCGATGAAAGACCGTAAAGAAAATTCATTGCAAAAATTGCCGGACAGTTC
Source organism: Planctomycetaceae bacterium (assembly GCA_031279215.1). Taxonomy (GTDB): domain Bacteria; phylum Planctomycetota; class Planctomycetia; order Pirellulales; family Thermoguttaceae; genus WRKP01. The sequence continues at coordinate 2,467 of JAITIZ010000202.1, read as the reverse complement.
TGAAACCGGTTCTGAAACCAATTCTGAAACCGATTCTGAAACTGATTTTGAAACTGATTTTGAAACCGGTTCTGAAATTGGTGAAAAATTGGTTTCTGTTAACAAATTGTTTGCAGAATTTCTGAAAAAATATCCCAACGAAGACAATATGAAAGCGGTTGAAATATTTCTTGATACGCTTGATCTTTTTCGTTCTGATTTTCCTGATTCGGGCAAGTTGTCTGAATCTGCCGAACTTTTTCGCAATATTTTTATTGATGTACAAAAACAAGTTTCTGATCCGGTGATTCGAGAATACGCAGAGATTTACGAAGGAATATTGCGGCGGCAGGAACTGATTGGTAAACCAATGCCCATTTGGGGTGCCGATTTAACCGGTAAGGTATTGGATGAGAAATTACTGAACGGCAAAGTTGTTTTGCTTGATTTTTGGGCGACATGGTGCGGTCCTTGTGTTGGCGAATTTCCGCATCTGAAAAAACTTTACGAAAAATATCATCGTAACGGTTTTGAGATTATCGGTTATAATGTTGATTCCGATCTTAAAAAATTAACAGTATATTTAGAACAAAATCCGTTACCTTGGACGATTTTATCGAAGGAAACAACAGCACAAATGAAATTACCGTCGTTATCCGGTTATTACGGAGCAAAACAACTTCCGGTTGTCCTGCTCCGCGATCAATCCGGTAATGCAGTTCTCCTTGATGCTCGCGGCGAAAAACTCAATGAAATATTGGAAAAAATATTCGGTAAATAATATACTTCTTGCATTTATCATTTTACGTTTAATCAATTAAGAGTTTTGTTAAAACGGAATTAAATCTAAACAATTACCGTTTGACCTCTTGTAACAATGTTTACGATGATATAAAATAACAGTTCATTGTTGTAGGAAACAGCAAAAAAACCAATTGCTTGTATTGAAATCGGATTTCAAGGCGGATAGTTGTTTTCTGTTTCCCATTTTCCTTCTACTTTTTAAGGAGATTATTTTATGGAAAGACGTTTATTTTTGAAAACTGCTGCAGTTTCGACATTGGGTGTTGTTTCTTTTTCTTCTCTTTCTTCGGCTGCATTGGCAGCGGCTAAAAAGAAAAGAATTCCTATTTCCGTGCAGGTTTATTCTGTTCGGAAAGCTGCTGAAAAAGATTTGGCAGGGGCTCTTAAAAAAATTGCGGAAATCGGTTATGAAGGTGTTGAGTTTGCCGGTTACTACGGCAAAGACGCAAAGGAAGTCCGAAAATTCCTCGACGATGCCGGACTAAAATGCAGCGGAACACACACCGGAATTGGAGCACTTCGCGGTGATAATTTTGACAAGACCATCGAATTGCACAAAACACTTGGAACACGGTTTATTATTGTTCCTGGAGGTATTGATAAAGAGTTACATTCGGTCGAAGGTAATAAAAAAATTGCTGAAGAATTTAACAAACTTGCCGAAAAAGCCAAAACAGTTGGAATAGTGATTGGGTATCACGCTCATGGCGGCGATGCCAAATTGATTGATGGAATTCCTGCGTGGGAACGATTTTTCGATGCCACAACACCGGATGTTCTCATGGAAATGGATCTTGGAAATTACCTTGCTGGAGGCGGTGATCCGTACAAAATGATCGAAAAATTCAAAGGACGTTCCAAAGCGGTTCACCTCAAAGAATCCGGTAACGCAATCATTGGTTCCGGTGAAATTGACTGGAAACGAACCTTCGAACTCTGTGAAACTGTTGGCGGTACTGAATGGTATGTGGTTGAGGACGAAAAAAGTGCGGATAGTTTTGATCGTATTGGTCAGTGTTACGACGCACTCAAAAAAATGGGCAAAACCAAAGAATCCGACACCAATCAAGAGGAAAATTCAAGAAGAAGACCGCGTTTCAATGGTTTACGCCGATTACTTCGCGGTTAAATTTTCTTGACCCCATTGAAACCGGTTTAATCCGGTAATGGTGATTGAACTTGTTGCAAAATCAATACCAGAAAAAAATTTGGTACTGGGCTTGACCGGTTTTAACTGATGATGTAAAATCCCAATCCTATTAATTTCAGTTTTTTAATTTTCAATATTTTGGAGACTAAATTATATTTTGAAAAATAAATTGCCCGAATTTTTGTTCGGGTATTAAAAAAATCGAGTACGTCAACTGTTGTTAGATCGTTTCGGCGAATTGGTAATTTTCTACTGACCAATCGGATTTTCCGAATAGAAAATTATGATAGCATCTTAAAGTTACGTAGCTCCCGCTAAGGGAGCGTCGCGTAAGATGCTATAGGTATAATTCAGTGTCACATTTTAATATGTAATACACCACTTTGGTCAGTGGGAATGAACCTGTCTTAACAACCGTGTCGCTCCTAAATAATTCTAAGAGCGATATTCTGTTGCCGTTTCTCGGCGTTACGTTTTCCCCCCTTTTTAGCAAAAGCAGATTATTTGTTATGTAATCTGTAAAGTTTAATACTT
>JAITIZ010000201.1 GCA_031279215.1 Planctomycetaceae bacterium | reverse complement strand
GGAGGAACGCAGGCGTCTCGCCTGCCCTGTTTTTTTACAAAAAACGCCTAAAAATGCGGTCGAGACGACCGCGTTCCTTCTAACAATAAATTTTTACATTAGGTTTTTAGAAGTTCCCTTATGTTATAAAACAGAGGAACAAGAATATCGGTTATCAAGTGATTCAATTGTTCGTACCTATTCTAATTGGAAACGAATGAAAAACATTATTAAGCAAATTCCAGAAGATGATCCGGGCAGTCAAAACGTCATATATATCTGGAACGTTATGTACAATTACCTAAAGTTGGTTGGGAAATTATAGAAAAATGAACAATCGCTTGACCATGATAAAAAGATACTCAAAAAATTTAAGATGAATATTTATGATTATCCAACATTGTATGATGTTCTTTTTTCGGATTCGTGGAAACGTGAAATCGAATTTCTGAAAACAGCACTTCAACATTACTGCAACGTAACAGAACAAGGAAGGATTTTTGAACCGGCTTGTGGAACAGGGCGGCTTTTGTGGCGGCTTGCCCAACTAGGGCATAACATCGTTGGTCTCGACCTAAATCCCCATACCGTTGCGTTTTGTAACAAACGACTCAAACGGCATGGTTTACCGGAATCCGCAATACTTGGCGATATGACACATTTTTCGCTGAACGATTTGCAACAAAAAAAATCATTCGATCTGGTGTTCAACTTTGTAAGCAGTTTTCTCCATTTAACCTCGGAAACAGCAGCAATATCACACCTTCACGCAGCAGCGGATGTTCTAAAACCAAACGGAATTTATTTGCTCGGTTTACATCTATTGCCTCGCGGGAATGCCGTTTGTTCACAAGAACATTGGGCTGTTCGCCATGGTTCTCTGTCCTTGCAATCACAGTTACGGCGTTTGTCGTTCAATCGGCAACAACGTATTGAAACAGTTGAATTTCGTATCAAAGCAACAACCCCAAAACAACATTACGAAATAATTGATACATTCCCGCTTCGGACTTACTCTCTTCAACAGTTTCAATCCCTTCTTAAAAAAGTGAATCGATTTAATGTTCTTGAAACATTCGATTTCCATTTTCAATCCCCCGTTCAACTTAATTCACAAACAGAAGATGTTGTTTTCGTACTGTCGGCAACCAATAAGAACTAAGTATTACCGAAAACCGGTACAATTACTTGATTAATGTTTTATTATCTGCCCTTTCTAATTTATCCTGTTAATTGGCATAGCCATATTGGAGGTGGTTCGACTATTTCTGGTTTTATGGTAATTGTCTATTTTGGTCCGCAGATTGCGCAGATTTACGCAGATTTTCGCGTAAAATAATCTGCGAAAATCTGCGTCATCTGCGGACGATTTCAATTATGTGACCGTTAATAAAATAGACTGTTACATGAAAACTACCGGAAATAAATATTGAATATAAGATGTTACCGTATTTCAAATTGACTGAGAATTATTTTCTGAGGGAGACGAAACTTTATACGGTTTGTACTCAATAAGACGTATCTGTTTTCCGTGACCAATTTCATATTCAACACCGCGCCACTCAACCCGATGAAGAAAATAAAGTTGAATCAGTGCAGAAGTGTAAACTATTTGAGTGATAGGAATCAATAACAAAACACGAATAATCCTATTCATCGTCCAATGTTTCAATGGTTCACCGCGTTGGCGTAAACATTTTCGGACTGCCTGCTCCATGATTAGCAAGGCTCCAAACACGCCGCCCCAATAAACAGCAAACGCCCCCAAATTCCAATAGATAAGCGGTTTTTCCCAAAACCAAAAACCTGTTACCAAAAGACCGGTACACGCCAATAACGGTAATGTAATCAATATTCCCTGAAACGCAACTACATTCCATACCGGATGATGCAATTTGACGCACAAAAGTTGACGTTTTACCCAGCGATGAAATGATGTAAGTGTACAGATTTCGCGGTTGACCATGAATAACGATGGAACAAAAGCAATTTTACTTCCAATACGTTTGAGGCTTTCCGAAACAACAGCATCATCGGTAAATGCTTTTTTCCATAAATCCAAAAGGTTGCCTTCCGTAAACAATTCCCGCCGAAGTGCCAGTGAACCTCCCCACGCAATTCGGTAAAGATAAAGTTGAGCAACCGCAGCAGTATTCCAAAGATAACGTACCAAAGACCCTGAATTGGGCGTGTCGGGAATATACCAACGTTGACCTGTTGCCACTGCAAAATGCGGATCAGCAAGCGGTTCGACCAATTGACGCAGCCAACCCGAATGCGGATTCACGTCCGCATCCAAAATCACAACAACCTCATAAGAGATATCAAGGGACTCAACCGCATGATAAAGCGAATTACATTTTAACGTACATGTCTCAAAATGTTCGTCAACAACAATTATTTCAACATTGTCTGCATGATACGCTTCAATAACCTCCTTCGCAACTCTTAACGCAGAATCGTCGGGATGATCAACAATGATCCGAATCGTGTAATTCGGATAATCCTGCGTCAATAACCCTTCCAGACAATGTTTCAAAAACGGGTCCATACCCCGAAGAGCCAACAAAACCATTGTTTTTGGAGTAAATTCACCGGAAGGTGTTGACCATTCGTTACGCCGAATCTTCCTCAAAAACAAATACAATGCCCCATAATGGACAAGATCAATAATTATAATGACAACAAATAAAATGAGCGTAATCGTTAGTAACATGTTGAGCGGCGGATAGTTGGATAGTGGATTAATGGTACAATTTGAAGAAGTTTTTTGAATAGAATCGAATCCCCATGTGTCCCTGCTGTTCTCTTTTCGGTTGTTTCATAAGTGCGTTTGTTGTGTTATTCACAAAAGGTAACTTCTAAAAACTAATATTAGGAGGAACGCAGGCGTCTCGCCTGCACTGTTTTTTACAAAAAAAACTCCTAAAAATGCGGTCGAGACGACTGCGTTCCTGATGTTTTTAGAAGTTCCCTTATCATTAAATCAATACGTTGTAGGAATAGGGCTTGCCTACAGAGTGTCGATACTTATCAAAAGTTTTTTTAGGAACGTGAGTGCCTCGCCCGCAACAATAACATAACGTTTTCTAGTTCCACACAGGCGAGACACCTATATTCCTAAAAAAGACCTTTTGATAAACAGGCAAAGTATATACTGCATCCTGTAATAATCTGGTCTTTTAGTTAGTAGGAATGCGGGCGTCTCGCTCGCAATAATGGTAATTCTACAGGCTGGACGCCTGCGTTCCTAAAGTAACCGATTTATGACAGGATAAAGTATAAACATTGGGGAAAATTGTTCAAAAAACATCGGGACTATTGATGATTTCGGCGAAGCATTGCTGAATTGCCGCACGCAGGATGCCGTCAATTTCCGGCGTTACGATACAGGCACGGTCACAGGTTTCGTATCCTCCTTTTTCTTCGAAAGCCGCCTTGGTGGGAATATACCAATAGACACCGTTTCCGTAAGACGCCGTCGCAAGAAAATGCTCTGGAATCAACGATTGAGCAAACAGTTGGTAATCAATGAAAACCTCACCCAACTCAAAGGAAAGCAAGTGGACTTTCTGTCCAATACTCAACCGAGCCACGCTACTTTGTCGCCAACGATCAAGCGTTTCCAATAGATAACGCCGCTCCAGAGCATGTTCCCCTGTATAAGCTGAGGCAGGTTGCATGGACGGATTAAATGGAACAGTAACAGCAACTCGTTTAACTTCAAGGGAAGCAAGTGGTTGTTCTTTGAGTTGCCGTAGGTTTTGAAGTATCCCTTCGCCAAGGCGTTTTCCCAATTTTTCAATCGCTTCGATGCCACCGATATTGTACTTTCCAAATGCGATGTCTCCGCCGCAACCAGTGAAATAAATGTTCAATGCGACAGAATTATCGTTTTCCGTTACGTAACGAAGTGCTCTGCCGGGAACATCGGTACTGACCATTTTTCTCCTATACGCTGCCATAGGATGCGTTGCGTAAAAATGGAGCGCAACGATCCGTTGCCCTTCGGTGTTCTCGAAACAGACCGTTCTCAAAATCGGATCAATTTTACCGACCGTCAATGCCTGTAACTTCAGTGGATTTTTTCCGGAACCACGCCAAACTAATTGACCTTTTTCGTCAAAGATTCGCCTGTTACTTCCTAAACCACCGACCCGTGTTTCCGCTGTCAACAGTTTTCCTACCGAGTGCCACGAACCGCTCACCGCTTTGGCAATCGCTCCCGAAACGTCGTTCATGCTTTTCGTACAGTATTCCAGTGAAACGACCAATGGTCCGTCTTCACCAGGTTTCGGATTGTACTCCGGTGCCCAGCGAATACTGTCATGCTGATGGACACTATGGAGAAAAACGTTTTCCTTGACCGTTCCCGCTTGTTCGGCAATCGTTTCAACCCATTTGTTGTAAGACTCACCACAAATATAGATATAATCGCAGGAAACCCACACAACACGGGTCTTTCCGTCATCCAGAACAACACCACTGACATAAATCGGTGTTTCGACCTTTTCATTAGGATCATAAGCTAACGGATCACCAATTGGTGGCGTGACATCAACTTTGAAAGTAACTATTTTGAGACCGCTCACATTACTGGAAGCAGCAATCTGTGTTGCTGAAATAGTGCCTTGCGCCGATACCGACGAAACTTGTTCTGCCAAAACGGCTCCAACAGCAGCCAACCCGCTGTTCTGCAAAAACGAACGGCGTGAAACATTGTCTTTTTTCATAATAATTTCTCTTAACTTTCGTAAGGGGGGTAAAAAACAGTTCGTTAAACGGTTTTGATTTTCGCAACATTGTTGTGGATTTTGTCCACAGCATTGACGATGTCGTCCATATCAGATTTTGAGCCGAGCATAACTCCTTGGGCTCCTATCCAAAGGGCAGTGTTGAATGTTTTAATCAATGCCGGACAGTGATTTCGTTGCTTGTATTTTTCGAAATCAAGTTCGTCCTCCGAATAAAACTTTTTGTAAATATCGGATTTGAATACCTCGTGAAGGAATGGTTGTGTATAGATAGGGTCGTTTGGATAACCAGTCCCCACATAAACCCCTTCGGCTTCCATCGCTTTTATAAACTGTTCGCGTGAGAGTCCATCGAGTCCTTCCGTATTGTAGATCATAGAGTAAATATAATAAGATGCTTGCGTTCCGCTCTTGTGAAACTTGACCGGAGTTACACCAGAATAGGCGGAGAGCTTTTCACTGAGATACGATGCGTTTTCGTTTCGTATTTTGTGTTGTTCTTCGATATTTTCAAGTTGACACAATCCTATCACGGCTTGGTACTCGGACATCCGAATCTTGTTCGCCAAAATGAGAGCCGTGATCGAACTAATCTGTCCGGGTGTGGTCCCTGATGCATAACCGTAATTATGGTAGGAATAAAGTCGATGATAATAGTCGGTATCGTTGGTCAGAATTGCGCCGCCTTCGCCGATGGCAAGGCATTTCGAGGTTTGGAAACTGAAACAACCGGCATTACTTGTGGTACCAACCTTTTTACCATCAATTTCCGCTAAGTGGGCTTGGCAAGCGTCCTCAACTACGAACAGATTATGTTCCTTGGCTATTTCCATAATGGCGGGCATATCTGACGGATAACCACAGATATGAACCGGCAAAATTCCTTTGGTACGCGGAGTGATTTTTTCCTTGATTTTTTCTGGATCAATTTGAAACGTCATTGGGTCAATGTCCGCCCAAACGGGCATCGCCCCTTTATAGAGGACACCGAAAACCGAAGCACTGAATGTATAAGGGGAGCAGATAACTTCATCGCCGGGACGAATATCTAACTGCATCCAAGCGGCACTTAGTGCATTGGTGCCGTTAACAGTCGTGAGGCAGTGCTTGACTCCGTGCATATCAGCCCATTTCTTTTCAAATTCACTGACCTTGCCGGCGCGAGACCAGTTGCGGCTTTTCATCACCGCATCCATTTTGGGTGTCCACGCTTCCGCATTCCATTGCGGCCAGCCTTTCCATCCCGATTTGTGCGCCTTGGGACCACCGAGAATTGCCGGAACTGTTACATCGGTAGAGACCGCATCTTGTGCTGACACCGACGAAATTTGTGCCGCCAAAACGGAACCGACAGCAGCCAACCCGCTGCTTTGTAAAAACGAACGACGTGAAACTTGGTCTTTTTTCATAGTGTATTTCTCTTAACTTTCGTAATAAGGGGTTAAAAAAACAACAACATTGGTAATAATCAGTAAACTAAAACATGTTTGGGTTAAAATAATAACATCGGTAATAGTCAAGGCAATGGAATTTTTACCAAATCCGCAACAACTTTTCCGTTGCGCAGGAATCGGGCCAACGCATAGATATTACCGACTTTGTCTTGGGCAATAGTATTGACGTAAGTTGGGAAATCGCCATCTGCGTAAAAAATTGCGCCAAGGTCTTTGTATTCTTTTTTGGGAATGTTATAAGTTACCAAATGCAGATTTTCCTTCCCGCGTGCCATTCCCATCGCTACACTGTCCAATCCTTTCACTCGTTTACCGTCTTTATAGATTGGACCGCCGGTGAGGTAATAAATGGTGTCATTTTTCCCCAACATAAAGCCAAGATAACCGTAACTGAACTGGTCGAACATACCACTTTTCCTCGAAGGCTCTGAAGTAATTCGTTCAACGATTTCGATTGTTTTTGCTTTCGGGTCGAAACGAAACAAATATCCCGAATTGCCGTGGACTCCGTAAGCGACGTTTTCCGGCTCATACCAGAATATTTTCCTCCAGTTGTAAGCCATACTACCGGCTCCGGTGTAATCGTAACTGCCAAAATAATCAATTCTCAAATCGACATCGGCTAATTTTTCGGGAGCAGACATCTCTGGTCGGTAAAGGAATATATCTCCTTCGGCAGTAGAATAATAGACGGTTCCGTCACGTGGATCGACCACCATAGAACGGCAAATCACGCGATAATCCTTGCCAATGACACCACCTTCGCCCTGCTCATTGACCAAGCCGAGGTCTTTCAACTGTTTTGTGTTGAGGTCATAATGTACCAGATAACCTTTGGGCCAAGTGATCCCGTACAAATGACCGCGTTGTCTGTCCATTGCCATAGTGAGAATACCTTCTCCGTGAGGTGCCAACGCTAAACTTTCTATTTTTCCGATCTTCATATCGTAGGAAACAAAATGTCCACCGGTATAAAGTTTATAACTAGCGGGAGCATTGACGGGCAAACATTCCGCACCATTGATAATCTCGTAAAAACCTACATGGGTTGCGAAATACAGTTTGCCGTTGTATTCATAAAATTCGACATGGCTTTTGCCTTGAGCGATACAACCCTTTTCGCCTACAGCTTCCGATAAATCGGCAATAAACTTGGTTTGGTCGGTTGCCGGGTCGTACACATAGAATTTTCCGCCGACATCGTGTTTGTTAGAGGAAAGTACGTAATAGATTTTGCCGTCACTGCCTGCAGAGATGGCGTTGTAGGTGTCATGGGCATCGGGAAATCCCGAATAATAGTGTTTTGCCATAAGTGTTGCTGATGTTTGTTTTTCGTCGGCGTTTACTACAGGGAACAGACCGATAACAAGAAGCGACAACAGTACCGGACTGACCAAGAACAGGATTTGTATGTGTTTCATAATAACTTCTCCTCAAAAAATTTTCACGTAAAAATACTAAAAGCACCTTGCACCCGATCACGAATGAATAAACTACCAATGGCGGTTTCATCTTACGTGTCAACAATAACAAAAAACGTAATACGGCGTAATCTGCTCATTTCAAAATTTTATTATTATATTATTGTCGGTTAAAATACCAATACCTTATTTTTTGCCAAAATACTACGAAATTACGACAAAAAATTATGTTATCGAATTAAGGAATTAAAAAAACACTTTAATTCACCTGATTATTTCGGAGTTTGGCGGAAAATAATTGCAGATAAGTAAATATAAGATAGGTACCCTTTCAGCGAAGGGATCGCCTACCTTTATTGATCCACGAAAATCTGCGAACTGATTCACCCTCAAAAATGTGAAATAACCAGGATTTTTAAGGGTTCCGTCAAATTTTCGAACGTATTGGAAGCGGAGTATTATCCGTCTTTAATTCGATTAAAATATCTGTTTTTCCTTTTTTATCAATCTTGATCGAAATTCCTGATGTTTGTGTACTTCCGTACTTCCAAGGAATATGGTACACAATATCCGGTTCAGGAATTGGTTTACCGGCAATCGATAACTTTTCTTCTTCTTCACTGGAGATTTTCGATACTGTTGTTGTTTTTGAAAGTGTAACGTTATATTGACCGGGTAAAACACCTGCATAACTGTTGGTCTCCAATGTGAACATACCATCGTTTTTGGTTACAGCGGTTGCAATGCGGTCACTTGTTGAACCGGGTTGCGGTGTAAAAACGATATTCACGTTACCGATGGGAACTCCATCAAATAAAACCTTACCTTGCGCCGGAACTAAACCTGATATTGGTACACGGTTACACCCAAAGGAAATTAAAATAACACACAAAAAAATAATTCGTTTCATTTTGTTTTATTGGAAAGTGAAAAATAATATTTAGAATAACTCGTACGATTATTGAAACAGTTAAGGATTCTGACTTTGCTGTTTATCTTCAAAAGAAAATAAACAGCAAATGTAACAGGTTGGCATTGACAGCACTATAACATGAGATTGTATAACATTATTATGTTACGGCAATGTAATTACATCACCGTCATCACGTGCACCAAAACTTCCCCAAATTCCGTAAGGACTTGATCCTACTAATGTAGCAACGGGAGTGCTGGGAAGTGGAAGTGTTACACTGGAATTTCTGCTGTTAATAGTATCGGAAACAAAACGGACAGAACCATCACAAACACCGCAATTAACACCTCCAGAATGAAAACTACTTGCCGTCCAAACGCCATACCAATTTACAGCACTGCCTCCTCTGGCGCAAGAAAGAGTATTAGGTGGAAGGACTGTACTAACACCGGTTACAAGCGGTCGGCCGTCAGACCAAAATTGCCCCCGATAATTACTGGTTGCAGCCGTTTTAACCTTAGTCCTATCCGTTACGGAATATCCATCTACTAAACAATACGTGATGGGGTCATAATGGACATTACCGCTATTAACATTATGGATACCACCGTTTTTGATAACATCTGTATTATTAATAGTAGTACTAAATGCTTCAGAAACGGCAAGTGTATTACTTAACCCATCAGTTATACTTTCTATTGTAAATGCACGTGGATCACCAATAATGCCTCGAAGAGGATGCTCACCAGTATAATCTGTAAATTCACCGACATAGTTATCATATACGGTATCCGCTCGATTAGTCATGAGATTACATCGGGCTGGACCATCGGCATTCCAATTATTAGGGGATGTTGCATTCGGGTCTGAAGGACAAAGTAAGTCTGGTATCGGTTGTTTGTAAACAGGTTGACTCACTGCCGATGTCGGATGAGGTCCAAGAGTAAAACCGCCAATAGAAACCCATTGGTCATATCGCGCATTTTGCTCAAAAAACGGTAACATAAATATATTGGGTGAAAGTTTACTTCCACTTACACCGATCGCTACTAAGCATGGCAAACAATTATGGGTATCAGAATAATTGTGCATTGCTAAGACAAACTGTTTCATGCGGTTCGCACATTGCATTCTCCTTGCCGCTTCTCTGGCTGCCTGAACTGCGGGTAACAGAAGAGCGATTAACACGCCGATAATTGCAATCACCACAAGAAGTTCGACCAATGTAAAGCCGAACCATGAAGAATGAGCAAAAGATGAGAATTTTGCGGAAAAACCGTTGAAAGACCAACACTTTTCACTCTCAATTTTTGCCTTTTCTCTACCGATAGCCCCCCCCCCGGGGGGTGCGGAGTGTGGGGGTGGGTGGGGGGGGCTGTGGGTG
>JAITIZ010000200.1 GCA_031279215.1 Planctomycetaceae bacterium | reverse complement strand
GCAACGCCCTACGTATGGTTTTCCTCTTGAAAATAAAGCACTGAAAGGGCGAAAGCCTAACGATGATAATCATTTTCAAAACAAAAACAACACTATTGCTGCCGCCCTTACAGGGCTTTGGTGTTTTAATATTTTTTCCGTAGGGCGTTGCCCTACGCTAATGCTGATTGCCCTTTCAGGGCGAGTTTAGTTTAAAACGAAAACCGAATTGCCAAGTGTGATGAGTATAACAAGCAACCAGAAACACCGAATGTTTACAAAATACTCATGAATCCCGAAATACAAATATTAAAATCACCCGAAGAATTTGAACATATTCGCAAAGAATGGAATACATTGACAGATCATTGTGTTTATCCCAATGTATTTCTTCGTGCGGAATGGTTGTTGGTGTGGTGGAAATGGTTTGGAAGTAAACTTGGAACATTTTATGTTTTAATTGTTCGTAATCAAGGGCAATTGATTGGCGGATTACCGTTGTTTCGTGAGCAAAACGGAACATTAAAATTTCTTGGTTTTGACGGCGTAACTTGTCCCGAATATCTTGGTCTTGTTGTTAAAACAGAATATTTGGAACAAACCGCACAAGAATTAACACAATTTCTTATTCGTCAAAAAAATTGGACGCAGTTTTATTTTGAAGACTACGCTCTCGAAGATACGGGAACTTCACGTTTTGTCGAAATACTTAAACAACAATTACCAAGTTGGGAACGTGCCGGAGAAGGACGTTATCATATTCCATTGCCGGAATCGTATGAAGCCTATCTAATGACTCGCGGTCAGAATAATCGTTATAAAAAACGTAAAGAACTGAAAAAAGCAATCGATGAATATCACGCTCATCTTGTAGAACCGGAAATTTCGGAAATAGAGCCGTGTTTTTCGGAGTTACGGCGGCTTGGAATCGCATCGCTGGAACATAAAACATTACCGCCGTTAGCACGCGAAGATTTTTCGGCATTGGTTTACGATTTGATTGTTGAACTCCTTCCGCGCAAGGAGTTCAGAATTTTCATGCTTTATTACGGTGATAAACCGGCTGCCTTCAAATTAGGGTTTGTTTACGCCGGCAAGTTTTATGATTACTTAACCGGTTTCGATCCCAAGTTGCCCGGACGTACCGGTAATATTGTTATACATTTTATTCTGATGCAGCTGATTGAGGAAGGTTTTCGGGAATTTGATTTTTTGCGAGGATTGGAAGATTACAAAACGCATTGGACAGAACACTTGCGGCAAACACAAACAATCATTGTCTTCCGCTGTTACGGATTCCATTACTACAAAACAAAACTCGTCGAAAATATTCTAAAACCAATCTGGAGAAAATTTAAAAATTTTCGCTGCAAATTATGTAGTTGAGAACCGGATTTTAAATAAAGGACACAAAAATTCTGTTCTTATAAAACCCGTAATATATCAGCGGAATTTTTTTGTAACTATCTATTTTGACATTTTTGTTTTAATTTTTTTAACACGAAACACACGAAATTACACGAAAAATACGAACAATTTGGTCCGTCGATACATTTAAATATGCGATTCTTGGTGGTGTTGGCGGAGCTGCTTTAGGTGCAATGATTGCAGGAGGCGGCTGGTTAGCTTATCATGGAGCTCTATTCCAAACAATGTCAAGTGGTCCAAGAATTTTCTTTTTCATGGTTTTTAATGGGAATGAATGAGATAAAATGTAATATTTTTGTACTAAATTTATAGAGGAATAAAAATATTCTTGACAAAGTTTTTGTATTAGAGATATTTACTGAAGCTGACGATTATATTAAAAAGTTTGCCGGATCAGATATATTCCTTGATCGAGATCGTATTCATCATGGCTGAACGAATAATCACCGAGAAATTCTTGGGGATTCCGAAAAAAGCGTTTCAAATTACGGATTGTTACGGTATCCGGTACGGAGCCGGAACGCTTTGCATGGGAGGAAATCATTAAAAGAAGATAACGTCCTTTATTTTCGTACTGAATTGAAAAAGTACCATCCGCATCTGTTCGTTGAAACGCTCCGCCGATTTCTTTAATTTGTTGGACGCTGTCCTCTGTTAATTGAGGGCGGTTCTCTCCGGGGCGAAGCCCATTACCGGAAATTGGAAACGTGGGGACTCGATCCAGTGGTAAAAGCATAATTACGGCATCTGCATCGGGAATCCGTTCACCGTCAAATCCCCGATAATACAATTTTCCCGTAACAACATGTTCTGCCGACAGAACCGGTTTTGCGGAACGATTATGTTCTGATACATTTTTATGAAAACTGTTATAAAACGAACAAATACCAAAACCTCCGGCAACACCGAAAAGGAACACAATAAAAAGCCATGTTCGAAACAATAACCATGTTTCGTGTTGACGAATTGTAATTGCTGTTGTTTCGTGATTTGCGGCGGTTGGGGGTGAAACCGGTTTTGTGGTATTTATGGTATTGGGTTGTTCTGTGATGATGTTATTTTCTTTTGATTGGGTTATCCAGAACTCTTTAATCCAACGATCTACATCTTCTGTATCCCATTCTTCTAAAGAAAAATTGGGTTCTTCGTCAAGTTCTTCATTCTTTTTTTCTTGGTCGGCGGCGGGTGATTGTAATTTAGGAGTTTGTTGTAATGGCGGAGCGGTGTTTTTTTTCGCATTTTTTTCTATTTTTTCTGTGAGACGTTTCTGTTTTAGAAACTGATACAGAGTTTCGGCTTGTGCGACTGATTGGGCGGGGACAGTCAGACGTTCACCGCATTGGGGGCACACGACAGTTTGACCTGCTCTTTGTGCTCCGATTTGAATCATTTGGTTGCAACTTTTACAAAAAAATCGAATTGGCATCAATAACAGGGCAACGGTTATTCTATTTTACGGTAAACTGCTGGTTTCACATATTTCCACTTTGTTTGGTCACGTCCCAATGTTTCCGAGTGACCAATGAGCAGATAACCGCCGTTGACTGTTTGTTGATACATTCGATTGACAAGATCGATTTTGGTTTGTGTATCAAAATAAATCATAACATTGCGGCACCAAATGCAGTCAAACTGTTTTTTGAAGGGCAATGTTTTATTCATTAGATTGAAACGGCGTATGGTTACTTCTTTTTTAACTTGGTCGGTAACTGCAAAACCGTCCGGTGTTTTTTTAAAATATTTATTGATAATAGCCGGAGAAACTCCTTGTAACCGTGTTGCATCGTAAACACCTTTTTTGGCAGCGATCAAGGCTTTTTCGGAAACATCGGTTGCCAAAAGCCCACAATCCCAGTTTTTATAATTGGGACCGAAAAATTCCAGAAGAGTTATGATTAAGGTATAAGGTTCTTCACCGCTGGATGCTGCGGCGCACCAGATTCGTAAATCATTGTTACGGTTTTTTTTATGTTCTGCTGTCATCCACGGCAAGATATCACTTTTGAAAAAATCAAAATGTTCTGGTTCACGAAAGAAAAAGGTGTGATTTGTTGTAATTTGGTTTGCCAGTTCACTAATTGCCGTATCGGTTTTATCCGCAACGAGGCTGTCGTAATATTGTTTGAAAGTTTTAAAGTTACGTTGACGCAATATTTTTTGAAGGCGTCCGACAACCAAACTCTTTTTTTGGTCGGAAAGTGTGATACCAAAACGGTTATACACCAGATCGCGGATCAAATGAAATTCCGTATCGGTAATCGGCATCATTTCTGAATGTATTATCGGCTCATCTATAGGGTTCATTGAATCATTCACATTTTGTGGGTACGGACTTAAACAGCAAGCAAAAAGAACTAATTACGAGTAATAGAGAACTTCTGAAAACTCCGTTTCGTACAAATCTTACTCTTAAAAAACAAGAACTTACAAACATATTTTTAGCTAAGAGATTGAGATTTTTAGAAATTCCTAAATATATTTCATTCCAAATATATCTTAATTCAAACTTACTGAACTGCGGGGAATTTCTAAAAACCTTTTATATTCTATCTAAAAATTTATTGTTTATTCTTAATTTGGTGAAATTTTTATCGGATGGTTTTTCAGAAATTTCCTAATATTATTATCATATACTGTTGATTGAAAAATTCAAGTATCTAAAGGGAACTTCTAAAAACCTAATGTAAAAATTTATTGTTAGAAGGAACGCGGTCGTCTCGACCGCATTTTTAGGCGTTTTTTTGTAAAAAAACAGGGCAGGCGAGACGCCTGCGTTCCTCC
>JAITIZ010000187.1 GCA_031279215.1 Planctomycetaceae bacterium | reverse complement strand
TCAAGATGGTTTTTCTGTTATTAAACGGGCAAGCGAAATAAAAATTGTGAAAAATCTAGTAGATTCCGGTTTGACTTTGGGCGGATTATGGTACAGTGATTATTTGGATAGGAGATAATTTAGCGAATGTTGTTTTAGCAATTGACACTTTCAAAAAAAGGACAACAGACGGTCGGTTTGGAAAAATCGTATTGGGCGGAAAATATCAGCCCTCACATGAATATTGAGCATAACAAGTCGCCGAGTTTTAATTATTTGCGACAGAAATTACAAGAGTTATTAGCGTCTTCGTAACATTGAGACTTTTTTTAAAATTCGTAATATTTCGGAGACATTTTTATTTGAATCCCAAACATTTAATTGAATAATCCCAATGGAAACCGGCGATATTTTGTTACATCATGGTTTATTAACCGAATCACAACTTTCCGAGCTTCGGGTTGCGCAACGTGAAGAGATGCGAAATGGGCAA
The DNA here is from genome assembly GCA_031279215.1 of Planctomycetaceae bacterium. Lineage (GTDB taxonomy): Bacteria > Planctomycetota > Planctomycetia > Pirellulales > Thermoguttaceae > WRKP01. The sequence continues at coordinate 8,898 of JAITIZ010000187.1, read as the reverse complement.
CGCGATGCGGTAAGACTTGATCAACTTGCGGTTCTGAAAGGAATTTTAACGGAAGAAGTGGTCTTGACCCATTTGGGTGAGGAATTAGGAATCGGATATGTTGATTTACTGGAATATCCGGTTAATTTATCGTTACTCAAAACATTTCCGACACGATTTATTCATCGGGAACGGATTTTTCCTGTTGGTCAGTACGAAGATATGTTGGTGGTGGCGACCAGTGATCCGTTAAATCTTTATCCGTTGGACGAAGTCGCCTCTATTACCGGAATGCATGTTCAACCGGTTTTGGCACTGAAAACGGAAATTGAAAAACTAATCAAAAACAATCTTGGTGTCGGCAGTGAAACGATTGACGGATTGATGGCGCAACAGGCAGAGGAAGCCAAAGACGGCGGGATTGAATTGGTTGGCGATTTAGAGTTGGATGGTTCGGAGTTATCCGAGATGGCGCAGGAACCATCGGTGATTCGGTTGGTCAACGAAATTCTGTTGGAAGCAATTGAGTCACGGGCAAGTGATATTCATATTGAGTCGGAAGCGGACGGGTTGTCTATTCGATTTCGTATTGACGGCGTGTTGCATGTCCAGAATTTTCCGTCCGAAATTAACCGGTTTCAATCGGCAATTATCAGCCGGTTGAAAATCATGTCCAAGTTGAATATTACCGAACGCCGGTTACCGCAAGACGGACGTATTCAGTTGAAATTTTCGGGGCGGGAGATTGATGTTCGTGTTTCGGTAATTCCCATGATTCACGGTGAAGGTATTGTTATGCGTTTGCTGGACAAAGGGGCAATGGAGTTTTCGTTGCGCGGTCTTGGAATGAATCCGACAATTTACGGAACATTTTCAAATCTGATTCGCCTGCCGCACGGAATTATTCTTGTTACGGGACCAACAGGAAGCGGTAAAACAACAACCTTGTACAGCGCCTTAACAGAAATCAAAGATTCCGCAACAAAAATTATCACAACAGAAGACCCCGTAGAATACCGGTTGAGCGGAATCAGCCAGATTCAGGTTCACGCCAAAATCGGTTTAACGTTTGCCGCATCATTGCGAAGTATTTTACGGCATGATCCGGATATTGTGTTGGTTGGGGAAATCCGCGATCTGGAAACTGCGGAAAATGCAGTACAAGCGGCATTGACGGGGCATTTGGTGTTCAGCACATTGCACACAAACGATGCCGCCGGAGCTTACACGCGATTGATTGATATGGGGGTAGAACCGTTTTTGGTATCGAGTTGTGTGGAGGCGGTGATGGCGCAACGATTAGTTCGAAATCTCTGTCCGCATTGCAAGGAAGCGTATGTTCCTGATCCATCAGAATTACCGCCGGATTTTTCTATGGATTTGTTGAAACAAGAATATGGCGGTCAATTATACCGTCCGGTAGGTTGCCGGGAATGCCGGCAAGTTGGGTATCGCGGGCGAAGCGGAATTTACGAATTATTGGTTACAACAAATGCGGTTCGGGAAATGACCGGCAGTAACGCCACCGCATGGGAAATTAAGAAAAAAGTACTCGGCGAAGGAATGACAACACTCCGTATGGATGGATGGCGAAAAGCCATGCTCGGTCAAACCTCCGTCGATGAAATCGTTCGCGTTACAAAACAAGACGAATTTGCGTAGCAATAATACTTCTTGTCATAAATCGTTTTTTTGTTTCTCTTTGTGATTGTTGACGTAGGGTTTGTTTGTTCTATCATTTGGGTCAAAACAGATACACAAATCCACATCCGGCGGAAAATTGTTCTCGTTTCTTACCGTAATTAAATGGGCGTGAGTTTTGGGCAAAATCATAACGTAATTCCGGTCGGATATTGAGTCGGCGGTAGGGCGACCAGTTTACTCCCAATGTTACACCATACAAATCACCGGTGTAATTACCGGTAAATGGTCGAGAAAAACCGGCATCATTCATCCCTTGGCTGGCATGAATTTGATCAAACCGAAGTCCAATCTTCAAATGTTGATAGGCTTGAAACGTTAAATAATGCGCTGTACCAAAATAGGTTGCATCCGCCGCAGTATGTCCGCCGTTACGATCTCCAATATTCCACTGGAATGTGTAATGCCAACGCGGTGAAATCATCCAATTCACGGCAAACGTATGTTGAAATATTGTTCCGCCCTGATGATATTCACTGTTTTTGTAACGACCATTGCCGAGATTAGCGGCGTACACGGTGTACCAAACGGAAATCGACGAAATCGGACGCCAGTAAATACCGCCAAGAAAACCGTGATCGTCAAAATCATTACGGAAACTGTTGTCTGCTCCCTGAACGTAACCAAAATCCAGCCAGAGGTTTGGTTTGCAACGGTATTCCGCCAAAACACCGCTGTGAGTTTGCGGTTCGGTGTAGAATAAATTGGAATGACTGTAAAATGTTGATTTTGCCGCTTCAAATTGTTCAACACCGAGAAGTGTTTCAAATTTACCGATTTTAACCGATAAATTTTTGTAACCCAAAACACCGTAAATCTGCGGCAATGAAACATAGTAATCACGAGCATGCCCCCGATAATCAAACGAAGCATCTCCGTAACTTTGTGACAACCACGCATCCATACCAAACAGGAAATCCGTCTTAAATCCCCAATCAAAACCGTGTTGCGTATTAACGTCTCTTTTTAAACCGATCCAAAATTGGTTTAATATCGGATTTGCCGATTTAACATTGCCCAATAACGAAGAATTACCGGAATTGGGAGTTTGATAATTTTCATTGTGCCCGTCGCGCGATATTGTACTGAAATGTTGATTCTTACTGCCGTCGCTGTTGAGGTAAAATCCGCACTCCAACCAACCGTAAAACCGAAGCCGTTGCCAAAACGAAGATGTTTTTGTACAATTAATCGGTTGTGTCTGTTCCGAGTCTTCATGACACGAAACCGCCGGTTCTTCCAGACTATTAGGTGAATTGAGATACCGTACAATATAACTCGGCATCGAATATGTTGTCTGAGAACCGTATTGTTCTGCTGACCGAAGTCCTCCAGAATAAATCACGAATAAAATGTATAAAACACTAAAAATCAATATTTTTTTCACGGTAATTCTCCTTTCAAAAAGGGGGGGATAAAAGTATTTCCGTTACCGTAAAAAAAAAAAACGGCAACGAATTGTCTTAACAGGCAATCCGTTGCCGTAAATTTTTCTGTGAATTAAAATCGGTTTAGATAATTATTGGGCTTGTCATTCGAGTTGTACGCAAATGATTGTCTCTGTTATCAAACCACTGGAACGCACAGTTTAAATAGTCTGCTGATTTTTGCAGATTATTTTAAAAAGTTTATTGAACATAATCTTCGTGTTTTTGGTTTATTCTCCTTTTGTCTGTTTCGTATTCTCTAAAAATATCTCTGAAAATTTGCGAAAATTTGTGAACTAAAAATCGATAAACTCTGTCAACAAAAAAGGCTGTTACTTAAAATATTACGAGTGCGGCAATTCCTCCGCTTAATTGATTTTTATGATTTCCTCCGCCAAAGGGTTTAAAACCGTTTCGGTAAAATGTCCAGTCGTAACGGATTTCCGGTCGGAAAGAGATGTTTTTTGTTACATTCCAATTCGCTGCTAACGTGAGGTCATAAAGATCAGTTCCTTGACCGCCGGTAAACGGAGTCAAATCAACAAAAGTTCCTTGACTGCTTAACCATTCAAATCGTGTTCCGACTGACCATTTCTTGTTAATCGTATAAATTAAATGTTGATTAAAACCGTACGATTTTTTGATTGTATTGGGAACGATCTGCCCGCCATCATCATTGGCTTGACTCCAAAGTCCTTCAATCATGTAAAACCAATGTTTATTGATTTGCCAAGTGTAACTCAATGTCATCGTAACTTCATTTTCCGTCCAATACGCACGACCATAATTCAAAGCATCAATACGGCGGTATAAACCATTGTGATCTCCCAGATAAAGCGAATAAACAAATTTCATATCAGAATTAGGTTTATACTGAATTTGTCCGAGAAAACCGTTATCACCAAACAGATTTTTGAAACTATTATGATAACCCGCCGTCCAACCGCCAAGAATTGTCCATTGGTCATTGATCTTGTATTCGGCAACGGCTCCAGAATGAGTCAAAGGTACGTTGTAACAAAAATAAGAGTGAGAATAGAAAAACGACAAAGGTCCCGGAACCGGTTCATAAGACATAATTGTTGCGAATTTTCCAACACGAAGTTTCAGATTTTTGTATCCGATTTCAGCGTAAAGTTGAACAAAAGAACTGTAATAATCACCGCTTCCCCAGTTGTAATCGAAGGATTTATCGCTGAATGACTGCGAGAATTTTGTGTCGGTACCAAACGAAAAATCGCTACGGAATCCCCAATCCCAACCGTGTTTAGTGTTCAATGTTTTTTCTGCACCGATCCAGAGTTGGTTGATCATAAGATCGGAAGGTTGTGTTGTTCCCGTGATGTACGAATTACCGGACAACATATCTTGATTTCGTGAAACCGGACCTGTGGAAACAGTATTGTACACATTCTTATGACCATGACTGTTGACGTATAATCCCGCTTGAAGCCAGCCGTAAAAATGAACAGAATTATACCATCGTTTTTTATTGTACTGCGGACAACCGGTTGTACAACTGAAAATATTGTCATTATCGACAACATCACAATCAACAACTTCGCAAGAACTTTCTAACACTTCGTAACAAGGTTCACATGGAGCAATTTTGCCGTAGGGATTACGAAGCATAGAATCACGCGGATGTTGTGCCTCGCTGGGACGGGAAATAAACGTCAACACGGAAACAGTAAAAATAATTGAAAATAATGTTGTTCGTTTCATTTTACGGAGTTTATTTTATAAAATTACAAAAATATATTTCGCAGCGTAATTATTTGTTTTACAAATGTTCACGTATGCTTACGCATTTACGTAATATAAAATGATATTTTCCTGCACCTTGAAAAGTCCTAAAAAGCAGGATTGAAGGAAAATATCAATTGATTCTTTTGTATCAATTAATATTTTTGTAAGGGGTTATCGAGGGGCGGTCAAACATAGATGGTGATATTTCAATCAGTTATCTATACACCAATTCGACTAATAATGTTTCTATAAACAGAAAGTTTGGAGAAAATTTCAAAAATTATTAAAGTATCCCTACTATAAACATACTGTATGGAGCAACACGACCGATTGAAAAAGAGTCCACAACCGTTAAGGTTTACCCAATTGGATTGTGAATAACGAAAAAAATAAACGGTAAAATTGGTAGTTGAGAATTAATATACTCATCACATTTGAACATTCGGTTTTCGTTTTTTGATAGGATCAACAGATTTTGACGGGATCAACAGAATTGACAGAATTTTTAAATAAAAGACACAAAAATTCTGTTCTTATAAAACCGAATTTTAAAGTACGATGAGTATAGTGCCGCAAGCGGATTAGTATCCAAACGGCAAAATAATTCCACTTACGACACTATCAACTACCCACTATTCACTATCAACTACTCTACTCCGTCTTTGGTGAGTTTGAAATGAACACCAACAACAGAATGTTTATTGTTTCCCGGTCTGTATTTGATGTAAGTTAAGGCAAAAACGGTTCCGTCGGGCAAAACCTGAATGCCGGGATAACCACAATCCCCGCCGGCGTTACTGTGCAATAATTTTATACGGAATTGTCCCGGTTTATTTTGTTTAATGTCGTCGTAGGTTCCGACCCAACCGACAAAATGATGACGGGTTGGACTTCCGATAGCCTGGTCGCGGAAAACAATCACAAGCCGCCCATCCGGTACGTAAACACCCCAATGACGATCTCCCGTTAACCCCCATGGCGTATCAATTGGAGTTGACCAAGTGTCGCCATGATCATTGCTGAACATCATTAAACTCCGTCCTTTGTGCTTATTATCACGCATGAGACAACAAATTTCTTTGTTATCCGGTGACCAAAAAGCAAAAGGTTCGCAAGGATCACGCCCTTCGACAACAGCAATAACTTGCGGTTCTGACCAAGTGAGTCCGGCGTCATTGGTTTCCGTTTGAACAACTTGTAATACCCCGGCTTTACTTTCACCCTCTTGAAGGGTTCCTTGGGGAGTGATTTTGTGATGATAAAAACCGATGTACTTTCCATCTTGTTTTCCCGGATTTTTGGGTACAACACTACTGAATGTCATAACGCAGGGAAAACCGAGTGGTTTGGGTTCGTTCCATGTTTTTCCTCCATCTTCACTAAGAATACGCGGCATTTTGGGCGAAGCGGAAAAAACCCATAAACGTTCCGTACCGTTGTTGGCGACCATACGGTAAATACTTGGGCAATTTCGATGTTTCGAAAACCCCGGCGGCAAGATATTATCGAGTCGTGTCCATGTTTTTCCGCCGTCATTGCTTCGAGCCATAGGACCGGCAGGACCGCCGTGATTGATACTCCAAACGGCAAAAATTGTTTTACCATCCGGCATGAGCAACGACGTCGGATGTCCCTGATAAACCTCCGGTGTTCCGGCGGCAATCACCACCTGACGTTCAACATCCCCCGAAATGTCTATTAACGGTAAATTCGGTTTCTCCTCCGCAAAAACCGTTACAAACGACAAAACAATAAACAAAATCAAACAGTAAAATAGTTTCATGGTAATTAAAATAAAAATGTTTGTAAAATTGATAAGCCGTTAAAACGGCACGATTATGGTTTGTTTAATGAGAGTTTTTTAATTCTTTCACATCTTCCTTTGTTATTTTTAGATCGAGAACATGTGATTGGGCAGGCATTTCAAAGGCATAATTCCAGTTTTCGAAAACAATTTTTCTGGAACTACTGCCATCATCTTTTTCTTCGCCTTTTATTGGATCAACCACGGTTACAGTTGCATACATTGGACCAACAATAACTCCGGTTTCTTTGAGAGTTTTAAATTTACCGTTTTTGATAGCGGCATAACCTTGTGGTCCGGTATTCCCTTTTGTAGTATCTGGTGAAAAACGAATTTCACCTTCGGCAACAGGTTGTTTGTCAAATGTTACGGTTCCTGAAACCTGATATCGTTTGACACCGCTGGGATTACACCCAACAACCACAAGGAGAGAAAAAACGATGATACATCCTAAAAAATAAGATGATTTTTGCGTTTCAGATGTAAATAATAATGTCATAAATGGAAATATTGTTTAAATATTAAGGTAAACAGTTATATTCGGTTTTGTATTATTTTTACGGATAATTGACCGTAAAACCGTCGTTACAACCGGCAACTTTTTTAAGTAATTGAAACACATCAACTGTTTCAGAAACAAATGAAGTGTGTCCATCACCCCATACAAATTGAACACCGCCAGGATGAGTACTGTTAAAGGGAATTTCGTTGTAATTAGCACCTGGTACATTAAGACCATAAACAACAACTTTAGCGGATGCAAGAGATCTACCTCGTGTCCACGCTGAACCATCAAGACAACGATTATAATTTGTACCGGAAACCACTCCCGGTAATGAACAAATTTTACCGGTAATTTCACCAATCATCAAGGTATTCGAAGTTCCATCGGTAACATCAGCCATTGCCATACAAAAACGGTATCGTAAAATTCCTTGCGGAGAGTTCAGCAGACTGGTTACAGTACGATCTTCAAGATAACGAGTAATACCAACAGTTCCTGCTCCTTCAGGTGCCTCATATTTTCCTATCGGACCATTAACTCCATAATAGTGAGCAATATAGTATTGTGTATTGGGATCATAAGCCGTATCTCCGGTTCCATGTGTCATTTGTGTATATTCTGCTGAAGGACACGAGTAGGTACTTATTTTTTCTTTCGCAAAATCAAGATGCCATCGCCGTTCTACAGTACCAATATAATATTTTTTGTTGTAGTCGCCGTCACTAAAATTGAACTGGCTGTAAAGCGAAGCCTGTTCAATGAACGGTAAAATAAAAACATGCCATGGTAATCCATTACCATTTAATGCTCCCGAAAGACTACCGCTATATGCCGTGTTGTAAGTCTCGCCGGAATACGACCATGAGCATGTTGGAAAGACTTGATAAGTGTCGTGGTAGTTGTGCATAGCGATACCTAGTTGTTTTAGATGGTTACTACACTGCATTCGTCTTGCGGCTTCGCGTGCCGCCTGGACTGCGGGTAACAGTAAAGCAATCAACGCACCGATAATCGCAATCACTACTAATAATTCTACCAAAGTAAATCCAAAAAATAAACGAACTTTCATTGTTTTTTCTCCTTAACGGAAGAAGTGAAAATTTAAACAGATTACATAACAAATAATCTGCTTTGTTACAAAGTGGGAAAAACATAACGCCGAGAAACGGCAACAGAATATCGCTCTTAGAATTATTTAGGAGCGACACGTTGTAGTAGACGAGTTCATTCCCACCGACAAAAGTAGTGCATTACAATTTTAATATGCAATGCTGAATTATCCTCATAGTGTTACACGCGACGCTCCCTTTTCGGGAGCCACGTAACTCTGTAACACTAAAGTAACTTTTTACCCGGAAAATCCGGTTGTCATGTAAAAAATTACAGCTCGCCGAAGCGACTACTACATTGTTGACGTACTCGATTTTTTTAACACCCGAATAAAAATTCGGGCAACTTATTTTTCAAAATATAATTTGATCTCCAAATGACGAAATTAAAAAACAGAAATTTAATTATGTTTGGAATATTACACAATAAACTAAAACATGTCAATCCCTCCCCTCCAAATTTTTTCCTGTTCTTGGGCAAGTGTTGTGTTCTCCTATTCGCGGGTTGTGCCAAGTTTCGAGCATGGGGCGATAATCCGTTGAATGATCATTGCGAGAACCAGGTTACGCTGACGAGATGGTTTACGAGCGATGAGGCGATCAAGACCGAGTTGGCGAAACGCC
>JAITIZ010000164.1 GCA_031279215.1 Planctomycetaceae bacterium | reverse complement strand
GTACCAAGTGCTCCCCAGATACCGAAATCAGATTCACCGGAATCTTTGAGTTTACCGGGCGTTGTTGTGTTAAGGAGGTTTCCTGTATCAATCATACTGGAAGTTACTCTAACAGATCCATCAACAAATACATTCTGTACAATATCACCCGTATGTTGACTGGAAGCGGAATTGAGTGTCCGTGCTTCTGCATCATTACTCTGGGAAACGCAACTTGGACTATTAGGAGGTAGTATGGTTGAAAAGGCTGTTCGGGACGGATGCCCTGCTGACCATCTCGATCCTTTCCAGTTCAAAATACTCGTAATTGCTCCTGTGTATTCACCATTTAAAACATTGCTCAAACAGGCAGCGGGATTCGCATTTGCCATGACTGCTATCTTATTATTCTGTGGTATAGCGGTAGCATCAATCCACGTTCCTGATTTAGCGAGAACTTTGTCGTGGTCTACGGAGATAACGGTTTCACCAAAAGCAATTGTATTGGAGGTTCCATCCGTTATATTGCTGAGTGAACGAGTAGGACTTATGCCGTCTTTAGTATCTTGTGTTGCACTGGCAAATCCTCGTGGATTGGGGTATCGGCGATTAACGTTTGCGGCTAAAGCAGAATCAGCCCAATCACCGAGACAAGGAACGTAACTTGTTCGCCCATTAATACCAGGCCGCATCACCGATTTACTACGTCCTGTATCAGAAGAACAAACAAACTCTTGTAATTGGGTCGTCCATATTTTACCGGCGCCGTTTAAATCATGACTGGGACCTACGGCATTGATGGAATAGGCTTGTTCGTGGAGGGCGGATTGTTCCATGAAAGCAAGCAGTGCAACCAACATACTCCGCCGCGAAATATTCTCACTTCCGTTCCAAACGGGAGGTCCACCAAGAGCTGGCGGAAAAGAATCATGAGTAGAGTGGTAATTGTGCAACGCAATACCGATTTGCTTGAGTTTATTGGAACAAGACATTCGACGAGCCGCTTCTCGTGCAGCTTGAACGGCAGGCAACAGAAGAGCGATTAACACGCCGATAATCGCAATCACCACAAGAAGTTCGACCAACGTAAAACCGAATGGTGAAAAACGGAGAAGTTGTAAGAAGTTTACAGGAAAGAGTTTAGAACGTGAAGACTCCCCACTATCCGTTATCAACTTTCCATTACAGAGTGCCCCCCCCCCCCTGCTTTACCCATTTTAACATTGGGAATTTCGCAAAAATTTCTGCAAAAATCCCGACCAAACACGTCATTGCATTTTTCATTGTTAGACTCCTTATTATTTTACAAGATTTTATTGAAATAACAGCGATTCGCTTGCTGTGATACAAAACAACAAAAAATTACGAATCTCGGCTCAAGTAAGTCCCACAGTTTACTCAAGACTTTCAAACTGTCAATTAGGGGGTTCGTCTTTTTCTGGAAATTTTTCAAAATATTTTAAAAATTTTCCTAATGTTCATAAGCTGGTTGTTAAAATGGTTAAAAATTTGACCAAGTTTGGGATTTTAAACATTAAAAATAGGGCTGCACAAAGTTAAATAAGAAGAGAAATAAAAGAATCGTTTGCCTTTGTTTATCTATTTCAATTATTTTTCCTTCCCCAATTCTGAGATAATCAGGAATTTTTAATTGTTTTTCGTATGGTATCCAGAACGATTTGTATATCAATTGGTTTACCGATATGTCCGTTCATTCCGGCATCGAGAACTTCTTGAACATCTTCTTTGAAGACATTCGCGGTCATTGCAATAATGGGCAATGTTCCGGCGTCTGGGTGTTGCAAAGCCCGAATGATTCGTGTCGCCGTACAACCATCCATCACCGGCATCTGCATGTCCATCAATACCAACAAATAATAACCCGCAGATGAATTTTGTATCTTTTCAACCGCTTCTTTACCATTTTCCGCTTCATCAATAAGAATATGCGTCTCTTTAAGTAAAGAACAAATAATCAGCCGGTTCACTTTCACATCATCAACAACCAAAATTCTGTAACCACTAAAATCAGATAATTCCTTTGCCGTCTGTTGGTCCTCTTCGATTGGCGGTAACGTGGTGTCTTTTTCAAAATGCACCGAAAACATAAAACGTGCCCCCCGACCCAGAACACTTTCCACTCGAATCGATCCGCCCATAAGACTCACTATATGTTGACTAATCGTAAGACCAAGTCCCGTACCGCCATAATTACGGGAAATCGTGTTATCCGCCTGTTCAAAAGGTTTGAACATACGCTCCAGAAATTCCGGCGCAATACCTATTCCTGTATCAGTAACAGAAAATTGGAGTGTGATCGAATTTTGATCATGAGAAAACTCCGAAATATCCAACCGAATTAAACCCTTTTCCGGTGTAAATTTGATGGCATTGCCCAACAAATTGATCAGAATCTGCGACAAACGCATGTCATCTCCCAACAACCGGAGATTGTCAAGATTGTGAAAATCAACCAATAATGTCTGGAATTTATTGTTAGCAAGTTGCAGCATACTAACACGAATCGACTCTATCACTTGGTATAAATCAAAAACATTATGCGCCAGTTTGAATTTTCCGTCTTCAATTTTGGAAATGTCAAGAACATCATTGATCAACCCAAGTAAATGTTTCGATGATACCTTGATCTGTTGAATACAACGATTAATTTCTTCCGGGTCTCGTGAGTTCTCCGCAATTTGCGTCATTCCAATAATGGCGTTCATCGGTGTACGTATCTCATGGCTGAGATTGGCAAAAAAACGGCTTTTCGCACGTACCGCCTGATTCGCTTTGTCAATCGCATCGAAAAGACCCATAATACCGCTCATCTGTTGACAATACACCATAAAAGGCGATGTCAACTCTTGAGGAAGAAAATCGTAAATATCTTTATTGGCTTCAGAAATCCCCCCCAAAATAATACCGTTTATCTGATGACTGCTATTAAAAATCGGCATGAAAATAACACTGGATAACCCCAAATCCAACCAAATACGCGCCGTAACCGGTGATTCACTAATCGCTTGACCTTTGGAAAAAAGAGGACCGTTAATTCCTAGTTTTTTCCATTCCTCCGCCGAAATAGAAAAAACAGTTTGATTGGTTTCTATGTTCAATTCGCTCAGTAAAATCAATTGTTGATCAGCAATGTTCACTTCAAACAATCCGCCCGCCTCAATCTGAAAAACATCAACAATCCCCTCCACAATCGTCGCATACAACGTCTCTCGATCATTGGTCGAAAAGACCCGCTGAGCATATTCATGCATCCGAGCAAATTTATCAATATGTAAATCCAACCGGTGTTGCGTATCACGGAGATTTTGCGCAACCACTTCCGCACGAGCGGTTTTAAGGGAAATAGAATCCAGCTCTGCTCTAAGATATTCAATTTCCTGCTCTTGTGAACGTTCAGGTGACATAAAAAAACTCTCTCATGACATTTACGTTCCAATCAGCAACCCAACTGGAAAAGAAACCAACAGAATATGAACGGGAAAGTAAAAGAAGAACTTATTTGTAATATTACTGCTCAACCTTAATATTAAAAAAACAAAATTTATAATAGTCTGCTTTATTTAAATAGTCCGCAGATTACACAGATTTTTAAAAGTTTATTGAATATAACCGCCGTACTTTTAAAATCTTGCTTTCTATTCTCGAAAAAAATCTACAAACATCTGCGTAATCGACAGACAAATAATCTGCGGACAAAAATAGACTGTTACTAAAATTTAATGTAAGAATATAAATAATATGAGTAAACAATATCATTCTCTCTTAAATTTTATTATCGCACAAAATTGGTCATTACCGGTTCTTCGGAAACAGGCGGCGCAACATGTCCTTGACCATGTTTAACAAGTTTCAACAACCAGGCAAGATTTCGCCCCAATGTCCGTACTATTTGTAACCCTTCTAAATCTTGATTGATTTCACCAGGGCTGAAACCATGAATCACATTCCAGTAACACGAACCTACTGTCATAAGTTCGGAAATTTGGAAGTACTTATTTAATTGATCAAACGCCGCAGTTCCGCCGGAACGGCGCACCGCAACAACCGAAGCCCCAATCTTGAGCCGTAATAAACCGCCGTTGACCCATGAAACAAAAAATGCCCGATCCAAAAAAGATTTTATTGTTCCGTTAATTCCCGAAAAATAAACCGGCGAACCAAGCACAAGACCATCCGCCGCAATCATTTTCGGTAATAATTCGTTGACCGCATCGTTAAACGAAATACATTGTTGGTTTTTTTGTTCGGCGCAACGGAGACAACCAATACAACCGTGAATAATTTGATTACCAATAGTAACTAATTCTGTTTCAATACTTTCGTTCTGAACTTCCCGAAGTAGAGTTTGCAATGCCAATGCGGTATTACCGTCTGATTTTGGACTGCCGTTAATTGCTAACACTTTCATTTTGACCTCGTAGGGTTGAGGGGTTGAAAAACTGTAAGTAAAATAAAAACAATAATCAAAACCGGAAATTCAGAAATCAATCATAGTATTTCCGGTTCAGGACATTGTATTCTGATATTATGTTCTGACATTGTATTTTAACATTGATATTCTATTGACACTTGAAAATTCGGTTTGGCAAAGTCCCGCGGCAATACTATTACAAATAACAACTATTACAAATAACAACTATTGCCAATAACAAAAAGTATCCGGTAACTCAAGGTATATCCAAACGACAATTCTCTGCCAACCATAACTCAACGATAGAGCACTAACAATGCTGTTGAATAATTATGATAGGTGTTTTTCCCGCCCAAGCGGGCATATTCTCCAAATCCGTAATTACCAAGCCAAGGCGGAACAACTCCATCAACCATCAATGCACTATGCATCATTGTGATAATTTCATCTTTGACAACCCGATTGAAAAGGAATCGTCCGCGTGCAAGGCAGTCCGTTTGAAATACGGCAACAGGTTTACCATTTCCGATATTTTTCTGCAAGTATTCCAAAGAGCGTTGTTGTTCGGAGAAGATCAAATTTTCGTCGCGCAACGTCAACCAGAGTTGTGAACCTTCGGGGCAGGTAACAGGATAATAGATTACATCACCGTCGTGTTTTGTAATAACCCGTAAGATATGAGAATTACCGTATTCTTCGGCGAGATCGGACGGCAATTTTTCTGCCAAAGCCCCGATAGGAATAGTATCGCCGCAAGTGGCTTCAATCGGTTTTGCCAATCTGGTCGTATATTCCGTCCATGCTCCGCGCCCGTTTAATTCATAGATCCGGTTCCCTTCGGCTTTGGTAACTGTCATGGGTTCGCCATAAGCGGCAAATCCGTGTGTGGCACGGGTAATATTTTTCAGTGTTGAGTCGGCAAAACCAACTGCCCAAGCATCGTGTTCACTTAACACATTGTTATGATATTGGTAACTGCGAATACCCCGCATATTATCGGACGAAGTACCGCCAAAAATAGTAACTTCTTCTCCGAAAACTTCAACAAAAGCTTTGAGAATAAGATCATTATCAATATCAATTCCCGGACAAAGCAGATAAATTGTATTGATTGCAGAAACTTGTTCTTGGAGTTGTTTTGCCAGTTCCAACCCTTTTTCGTAGGAATTCTGTCCATATATTTCTGTAACAGAAGCTGTTCCGACTTCTTCTTTTTGGCCGCAGACTGCCATGATTGCCAGTTCGTTCATTGATTCCCCGACGCCTTCGCGTCCTGTTATACCGCAACCGGACGCCCCAAACACCGGAATTGAGGGGATCGTTTTGTGAATAGCGTCAGCAACTTTATCGAGTTTATGCCCTAGTGTTGCATTAAAAATAATTGTCCGGCAATCTTCCGGAACTCCATTCGGAAATACAACTTCAATACATTCTTGGGCGGCTCGCTCAGAATTAACAATTCGAACACTTGAAGAAAAAAATTCTAACATGTTAATATTCCTTGTTTTTTAAGTAAATGAATAGAATAACAAACACCAATTACAGCGATTCATTGACAATGGACACTGTAATTTGTAACTGCAATTTGTACCCGCTTCCATTTTAAAATTCGGTTTGGTTGGGAACACATTACCTTGACGTTTTTACTTAAAAATCTTGTAAATCCGTCAAAAAATGAAAACCGAATTTTCAAATGTAAGGAGTATTAGGGAACTTCCAAAAACGCAATCTTTCTACTTGAAAAATGTTTTTAAGTCCTTATTTTTAAGGATCAAATTTATAAAAAGCGAAGTTTTAAAAGTTCTCTTATATTGCAATTTACAATTGAAACGTTCAATGTAATCGAACATTCTAACAATTTCCCAATTCGTCGTCAATCTGATTTTATCTAAACCGGTAAAAATTTCTCTTCTCTGAAATTTAATCTCTTGAATTTAATCTTCTGGAATTTAAGCCCTGAAATTTAAGTTGGTGAGATTTTAATTGTAACAGTTCCCAATTGGTAATACGGTGATGCGGGGTTGACAATTACAATTCCAAACACTAATTTATTATCTGTGTATTTAACGATTCGCCCAAAATTCCGGTTTTAGTAATTCCAGTCTTGACAATTCCGGTTATAATCGGGATAATAAAAACGAGATTGGATATTGTTACAATTGAATACTTTCTTATGTTACAAGTGCCAATGAGTATAAACCGGCAATGAACAACCGAAAATTGAGTGATATTTCAGTGTTGTTTTATTTAACTTATTTAAATTTTAAACTCTAAACACCCAATTACTCCTCACTAAATTACTTCCTCCCCAATCCCAATAAAATAGTATAATGCCCAAAAAAGTTTTGCTTGATGTCGATCCTGGAATTGTCGATGCAATGGCACTTTGTTTGGCGGTATTCGACCCAACGATTGAAATTGTTGCAATTACGAGTGTTGGGGGGAATGTCCCTGCTCCGATAGCGGCTAAAAATCTTCAGGCAATAATTGAATTTCTTGATCCGCCTCGTCTTCCGCGTTTGGGCATGGGGAGCGAACCTGATGAGCGGCCGCCCATGGATTTCCGGCATGTTTACGGAATTGACGGTCTTGGCGGTACACCATTACCGGTTGCGGAGCTTCGGTCGCAACATCCGGCTGAAAAAGTCATTTGTGATACTATTCACAGTGATCCTGAAAATATCATGATTATTTGTATGGGACCGCTTACCAATATTGCACGGGCGATTGTGCGTGATCCGGAGTTACCGCGAATGATTCGTCATATTTACATTACCGGCGGGACAATTACCGGGCGCGGTAATGTTTCTCCGTGTGCTGAATTTAATATTTTTGCTGATGTTCAAGCTGCTCGTGCGGTTTTTCGTGCGCCTTGTACCAAAACGCTGGTTCCGTTAGACATAACCAACCAGATTATGTTTACTCTGACCCATTTTGACCGTCTTCCCAATGATACATACAAACTGGGACAACTACTTCGTAGTATGGTTTTACCGGCGTTCAATGCTTATCGGCAATGTTATGCTCTTGAAGGGATTCATGTACATGATTTGGTTACGTATGTTGTGATGACTCATCCCGAATGGTTTGAAACGCGGGAAATGGCGGTTGATATTGAAACAGAAGGACATTTAACTCGCGGAATGACTGTTTTTGATTTGCGTAATATACCGGAATGGCCCAATAATATTGATGTCGTTACCAAAATAAACAGTAAGTCTATTCTTCGTGAAATTCTTACTGGTCTTCGTAATGCTGCCAAACAGGTTGAGAATTTGTAATTGTTTATTTTACGCAATTATTCCGCAGGTTTTTTATTTTTTCCTCTTAACCCCGGAATAGTGGAGAGTTGAGAGTGGATAGTGGATAGTTGAGAGTTGAGAGTGGAGAGTGTCCGCATGCGGATTACTACCGAAACGTTAAAATTCCGCATGCGACACTATCAACTCTCCACTATCAACTTTCCACTAATACGATACATTTTATTTAAAAATCCTGTTAATTTTGTTCTGTTTATTCTGTTACAATCAGTTTATCTTGTCAAAAAACGAAAACCGAATGGTCAAGTGTGATGGGGTATAAATGTGATGGGGTATAAAAACTGTTAGATTCAGATAGGAAGGTCTATGAGGAACTTTTCGAGATGGTTAGTGAACAGATTTACAATGAGCCGATTTATTTGGACAATGCTGCGACTTCGTGGTTGAAGCCGGAATCTGTTTATGCGGCAGTAG
Organism: Planctomycetaceae bacterium; assembly: GCA_031279215.1. Lineage (GTDB taxonomy): Bacteria > Planctomycetota > Planctomycetia > Pirellulales > Thermoguttaceae > WRKP01. The sequence continues at coordinate 3,188 of JAITIZ010000164.1, read as the reverse complement.
CCAAGGCGTTGCGGGAGCGATGCGGTAATCCGGGACGATCTGGACATCGGTTTGCTGTTGCGGCGGGACAAATTCTTGACGATGCCCGACTACTTTGCGCACAATTATTCAACGCTGAAAAACCGGAACAAATTATTTTTACCGCGAATGCAACGATTGCTGCTAATTTAGTTCTCAAGGGAATTTTGAACATTGGCGACCATGTGATCACAAGTTCGTTGGAACACAATGCGGTTGTCCGACCGCTTTACCATTTGGAGCAAACCGGCATTTCCGTTTCAAAAATAGGTGTTGATCTTAATTGTGGAATACTGATTGATGTTTTGGAACGTGTTGTAACAGCGAAAACGAAGCTGTTGATTTGTAATCATATTTCCAATGTTTTTGGTACGGTTAATGATATTGAGCAGATTGGCAGATTTTGTCGTGAGCGGGGAATTTTGTTTGCGGTGGATGCGGCTCAGTCGGCGGGATGCCGAAATATTGATGTTCAGGGGATGTTTATTGATTTTCTGATATTTTCTGGGCACAAATCGCTTTTTGGTCTTCAGGGAACGGGTGGTTTGTACCTTCGACCGGGTTTGCGTCTTGCGACCATTCTGGAGGGCGGAACCGGTCATTATTCGGAATCATTGGAACAGCCGGAACAATTACCGTATCGTCTGGAAAGCGGGACTCCTAATACGCCCGGTTTAGCTGGTTTAACTGCGGGAATACGATTCATTTTAGAAACAGGAATCGAAACAATCGCAAAAAAAGAAAATCAACTTATCAATCGTTTATTAACAGGGCTTCATGAAATTTCAGGAATTTATGTTATTGGTCCTGAACTGGAATTTGAACGGGGTTGTGTTGTTTCCGTACAATTAGAAAAATATTCACCGGTGCAGGCGGCATTAATACTGGATTCTAGTTTCCATATTGCTGTTCGCGGTGGTTTGCACTGTGCTGCTGATGCTCACCGTTTTATGAACACACTGGAAAATGGCGGGACATTACGAATCAGTCCAAATTATTTTAACGAAAACCAACATATTGACTGTTGCCTGGATGCTCTCCGAAAATTATCGTAATTATTACACAATGTTTATAAATTACCAAATTTGTAATCTATCAGTGGAATTTTTGTTTTTCAATCTTAACCCCGCTAGACGTGTGAGAGTAGTGGATAGTGGAGAGTGTCGCAAGCAAAATGATTACCGTTTTGGTAGTAATCCGCTTGCGACACTCTCCACTATCAACTTTCCACTATCAACTATTATTCTGCCCTTACAAGGCTTTGGTGTTTTATATCGGTTACGTAGGGCGTTGCCCTACGCTAATGCTGGGATCCCTTTCAGGGCGATTTTAATGAATACATATTTAAAAATAAATACTGAAAATAAATACTGAAAACAAATACTGAAAACAAACACCAAAAATTCAAGTAGTTTAAAATTATTCCACTGATAGATTACAATTTTTTGTATTTTTTGTCTATTCTTCCCTTGTTTGTTTCGTTCTTTCGTACTCTCAAACAAGAATCTTTGAAAATCCACGAAGATCGAATATCTGCGAAAATCAGTGGACGAAAATCTGCGTAAATCTGCGGACGAAAATAGACAATGATAAAATTTTTTGTTATCATTTTCGTATAATTTTTGTGTCGTTCGTGATGTTTCGTGTTCAAAATAAACAGATATTACGAATTGGAGTAATTTAAAATAGACAGAAATCGAATAACTGCATAAAGGATATTACGATTATTTTATCCTAAAAACACTTTTTGTTCGAGCAATAATTTCCGTAATTCCTGATAATCAACATTTCGGGCGGTAGTTCCGTTTTTGACGGCGAGTGCGGCGGCGCAACCGGCGGCTTGTCCGGTTACCCAACACGGAACGATCACTCGAACCAATTCGGACATTTTGGGTTCTGCGGCGGTACTTCGTCCGGCAGTAATCAGATTATCAATTGTTTTCGGCAGTAACGCCCTGTACGGAATTTCCCACGCAGCGTGTTCACCGTACCACGCTCCGCCGATACCGATACAGTCTTCGAATTTTCGTCCGTTTTCGGTGTCGGCATGCGTCATGCTGTGAACCGCGCTAAGAACCCGCGTAACACGAACCCCAATTTGCGGAGCGGTTTCAACTAAAAACGTTTTTTCGTAACCCGGAGTATTGCGAAGTTCTTGAAACTGTTTCCAAATTTGTTTCCGGTGATTCATTTCGAGTTTTGAAAGTGTTTTGACATCAAGTCCGTTTCCGTCGGGACCGCTCATGTTGACCCATCGAACACCGGGAATCGGAGTGTTATCGCCAAGACCGCGTGGTTTTTTGGTTCCGGCTGGCGGAGTTGCGCGGTCAACATGCCCGATTCGATGCACCAAACCAATCCAGTAAGTCCGTATCTCATGTTCACATCCCGCCGAAGCAAAAATATCACCGTCGCCAGTGGTGTCAATTGTTTGTTTAGCAAGAATTGCCTGCGGTCCCATTTTTGTTTGAAAAATGGCTCCGCGGCAGATGTTGCCGTCCATAACGGCGTCGAGTGCCCAACTGTGCAGATAAACATCAATACCGGCTTCGGAGATCATTTCAACGAGCAAATATTTATAGACTTCGGCATCGACATTGGGTTCTGTTTTTCGATAATCGCTATCGAGACCGTTTGGCATTTTTTCGAGTCGTTGAAGCATTTCTTCGGTAATACCTCGTCCGACCAATTGATTTCCAATAGCGCGATGTGAAAGAATTTTGAGTACCAATCCGCCGGTGATCAGACCGCCGAAATAACCGTAACGTTCAACCAGTGTAACTTTTGCGCCGGCTCTTGCGGCACAAATTGCGGCGGCGGTTCCGGCGGCTCCGCCGCCGATAACCAATACATCGGTTTCGGAAATTTTGGGAATAGGACATTGAGGGCGGATAATTTTTCCGTCTTCTAACCGGCATGGCGGAGTTTCAAGACTTTGAGCGGGTTTTCCGGGTGGGGCATCGTTACGTACACGAAGATCGGCTTCGGCTTCGTTTTCGTTCCACAATCCCAACCCCGCAGCAAAACCTGCCCCAAGACTAAGCGTTTTCATCCAATCACGACGGGTTAAATCAGAATAATTCATAAAAATCTCCTTTTATAATCATAAAATTGTTAAAAAAAACAACTTGACAAATTTATTTAATGTAACTTCTAAAAACTAATTTAGG
>JAITIZ010000129.1 GCA_031279215.1 Planctomycetaceae bacterium | reverse complement strand
ATAATATTTTCACCTGTTTTGAGTAAACTGTTGGGAACAGTGAAAAGTAAACTTTCATACGCTCCTTTTCGACGCGTATTGAAAACGACATTGTTGTTGATTGTGTTTTTTACTTTTTGAGTTGGTAAATCGTTACCGTTGACATTGACACTAACTTCGGGATCGAACATGGAACCGACATAACCGATCACTAGGGTTGTCGATTCGGATGAAGTCTTTGACCAATCTGGTAAATTGAATTTAATGATAAACGGATAATTTTTGTTTCCTGCCCAATCATCTTTAGTTGACGGGTGGACAAAAGCCCAATCCTTTTTTGGCGTGGAATTTCCGACGGTATAAGTAACACCGTTTGGAAATTTGTTTTTGAATGCGGCATAACCTTCTTGAGTGATTGCGAATTCGCTACAAAATCCGTCAGGTTCACCGATGCAAAAAACAACATCTTTATCTACTGTATCTTTCTTTACTGCATCATTATCATTCTCTACCGCCGACACTATTGGCGGTAACAACGATGCTAATATTAAAATCCCTAAAAAATACCGTAAAGTCATTTTTTTGTTCCTTAATTGTAAAAGGGTTGAATATTTCAGTGTTTTTGTTTCTCTTTTAAGCGCAAAGTATGCGATGAGTTAATAACGTTTTTCGGAAAGAACACAAAAAATGTTCATGAATTTATGGATTAAAAAGTTAAAACCTCTTGAATTCTTTGTGTTATCTTGGCGATCTTTGCGGTTAAACTGAAAATTCTACTGAATAATTTCCTAGTGTTCCCATGCTGGTTGTTAAAATGGTTAAAATTTTTCGGGTAATTTCGGCATTTTGTGAGTTATTGTTCACGTGAATTATCCAGAGGTAGGCAATGTATCGGCAAAACATTACGTCGGCGATAGCCGACTTGACCCTGTTGACGGATGGCAATGAAAAACCAACTAATTGAGTATAGTTAATAGTTAATAGTTGATAGTGTCGCATGCGGATTTTAGCCGAAATGATTGTGAATAGTCATCATTTTTAAATAGACAATTACTTTGTTATTTCACTTTGTTATTTCTCCAGCGGTGTCAGATCAATTCGTCGGTAAAAAAATTCTGCGCCTTCGGATTGAATTTGGATACGTCCTTTTTGAGGTCTCACATTTTTTGCCTGATTGACAAGTTGTCCGTTCAGGTAAACATCGATCTCATCGTTTTGCGCAACAATTTTAACGACATTCCATTCACCGTGCGGTTTCTCGATTTCATTAGCATTTCGAAAGCGTGCAATATCGGTTTTTCCCATTTTATCAACACCACGACGGCGTACAGGAGTTGCCGGAGTGAAAACGGTGGTTTCTATTCCATCAGGTAAAAAAACTCCGCCGCCGTTCTTTGCTGCATGTTTGGGATCGACTGTTGACGTTAAAGAGAAATTTTCATCTTTGTTTCCAGATACAACGTAAAAATCGCCCGTACCGCCTTCGATTACTTGAATCTCAATTGATTTCATCCAAACATTGCCAAAAGCACCATCTTTGCCGTTGGAGTGAATGAGTATTCCGCTATCGAATGCTTTTCCTTTTCGCGAGTCGTAAGAATGTTCGCCGACTTTGTATTCTACTTCCAGCGAGTAATTTTCATATTCCTCGTTAGTAGTGATACAACCGAATTCCGTACCGGAAACCCGAATAACTCCGTCTTCGACAGAGAATATCTTATCAGGATCATTTCCCTTGCCTTTGGATTTGACAAAGGTGTACCATCCGTCAAGGTTTTTGCCGTTAAAAAGCGGAATCGTTTTTTTCTCCTGTGCAATGGTTGCCGACGAAAATGCGAACATTCCAACGACTAATAGAGTTACAAACATCTGAAATTTTTTCATCATAATCTTAATCTCCTTAATATTATTGTTGATGATGATAAAGTAACAAAAAACAAACACACGTTGCCTTTTTTACGACAAGAAATCATACCATAAAATCATGTTGTAAAAAAGCAGGTAGAGACACGAACATATTATTTTACGGTAGTGCTGTACTTTTTTCCGAAAATTTTAAAATTTTTCTGATTATTTCAGAATTTGTGGACAATTACAGATTTGATCTGAAAATTATTTTTCACCATTATCCCTCACCTCCCGCATGTTACAATTTTATGAACATAAAGAACGATAGGGATTAATGGAACAAATCAATTTCAAACCTAAAAACTGGTTAAATTCTACGGAAATGTAGAAAATGCGGTTTTTGGACGTAGGAAACAACAAAAAAGTAGGAAATTTTGAGTAGCCAATGTTATGCGAAAAAAATCGTTAACCCGTTTTAGTAAAAGGGTTTAACGATAATCGCTCTATTTATTTTTTTCGGAGTGGCACAATATTTGAAATTGTGAAAACAACAAATTTTCACCGTTTCCTTCTTCACCCCCAATTCACAATCACCCCCAACAAGAAAATGAGGCACACTATGTCTATTCGAAGATCGTTACTCGGTTTTACACTGATTGAGTTGTTGACGATTATTGCAGTAGTTGGAGTTTTGACCGGATTGCTTATTCCAGCCATTCAGTGGTCACGCGAAGAATCCCGCCAAACTCAATGCGCTAACAACATCAAACAATTAACATTGGCTTCCCAAAAATATTACGAAGCCAAAAAAGAATTTCCGTACTATACCGGTATTCACCGAAAGTTGGAATCACACGGCTATAATACCTCCAACATCGGTTATTCTGTACAAGCGGCCGTTTTACCGTACATGGAGCATGCCGCACTTTTTGAAACGTTTTCTGATGCCTTTTACAATCCCAAAACCAAACTATGGATGTGGCTCGGTTTTATTGAAAATTCGTCACGGAAAGCCGCTCAAACCGATTTAGCAGTATTCCGTTGTCCGGCAGATTCGGCAGCGGTGAAATCGTCGTCGGAACTCACAACAAAAAACTGCGGATCAGGAATGACTTCGCCGGTTGTTTCGGGAAATTATATGGCGTGTAACGGTTCCGGTTTGAGTTACAATTATGATCATACGGTGTTGAACAACGGTATTGTCGGTAAGAAAATGGCACGAACGTTGGAAATGGTTACAGACGGAGCCGCCAATACGTTTTTTTTCAGTGAAGCAATTATCGGCGACACTTCGCGTTACAACAACACGGAACCGGAAACAGATAAACCCTGGAAACGCACGGCCACGGTTAAATCGAAAAACATTATTTATCGTGGTGAATCGACTTGGCTGACCGATGCCGATGTTCCGGGAATCGAAGGTCTTGAAGCCAATGAGGAGTTTGATCTTCCGACTTTTATTACGGTTAATACGGATAACTGGTTTGGAGTTCGCGGTTTTTCGTGGATAGTTGGGGACAGTTATTCGACGGGATTTTCAACATTTTCGTTACCTAATCCAAATTATCCTGATTGGTGTGACGAAATGGGAATCGGTTTTTTCGCCGCCCGAAGTTTTCACCCCAACGGAGTCAACACCTCACGCATTGACGGTTCCGTAACATTTATTCCGAACTCTGTTGACCGCAAAGTTTGGCAACAACTCGGAAGCATAAAGTAGTAGTTGATAGTGGAGAGTGGAATGTTGATAGTGGAGAGTGAATGCATGCGTTGTAACGGTATTGTGGGTTGTTTCTTGAAAAAACGATTCACTGTTTTTGAAATGTTCCATTTCAAATTTTGTTCCAATTTCAGTTTTTAGTTTTAGTTTCAGTTTTTAGTTTCAGTTTTTAGTTTCAGTTTTCAGTTTCAGTTTTTAGTTTCAGTTTTCAGTTTCAGTTTTCAGTTTCAGTTTTCAGTTTTTAGTTTCAATTTCAAAATTCCTTAAAGGAGAACTTAAAATGTCAATACGTCGATTTTCGTTTGGTTTTACACTTGTTGAGTTGTTGGTGGTGATTGCGATTATTGGTGTTCTGGTTGGTCTGCTGTTACCGGCGGTTCAGGCAGCACGGGAAGCCGCAAGACGAATGCAGTGTTCCAATAACGTCAAACAACTCACGCTGGGTGTACACAATTTTCACGATGTAAAAAATGTTTTGCCGCGATGGACGGGACGTCCGCGTCGATTGGGCGGTGAAGGATTGGAAACAACATTTATATTTTCCGCACAAGTCGCGGTGTTACCTTTTGTTGAGTTGACCGCATTGTATTCACCTCTTGCTCCAAGCCAACTTGAAAATACAACAACAAATACAAAAGCATGGCGAGATTGGACTTACAGTGGACAGATTGGTTATGTCTATTCCGATTATGGTGTCTATGATACAAGCGGTTATAAACCTGCGGATCAATGCGTTCATAATAAAGTTGTTCCGTTATTCCGTTGCCCTTCAGACAGTGTTGTTTCGGAATGGTTGGATTGTATTCAACTCAATAGTAAAGGAAGCAATGTTCGACCGGCTGTCAATAATTATATGACTTGTTACGGTTCCGGCACGGGATATAACTATGATGAAACCGCCGATTGTGACGGAATTATATCCAGAGCGGTTGCGAGAAAAGATTTTGCCGCCATAACCGATGGAACAAGTAACACACTCTATTGGAGTGAATCCATTATTGGTGACGGTATTAGCGGAACCGCTGCACCGGATGTTTCGACGCCGTGGGCTCGTGCTTATGTACATACCGGAGCACCACCGGCAGCAGAATGTCGAGGCAAGACCGGCGACACTTGGGAAACAAGTACGCTTCCAGGAATGAAAAATCTTTATGTAACAGATTCTACCGATCTTTCAACACTCGTTACGGCAGATCGATATGACGGAATCAGAGGATTTTCGTGGTTGATTGGAACAGGTATTTCCAGCGGTTTTTGTACACTTTTTACGCCTAATACACCGTATCCTGATTATGTTGCGTATAGTGTTACCGGTACCGGTTTCTTTTCTGTACGGAGTTGGCATCCCGGCGGTGTCATTGCTTCCAATTGTGACGGTTCAGTAATTTTCGTACCAAGTACCATTGACCGGCAAACTTGGCACCGAATGGGTGCAATCAACGACAGCGGTGCTAATCTTCCACAGTAACAATAAAAAATAACGTGTCCGCACTCCAACGGACACGTTACCTAAAGTCATTGAACATTAGGAGATAAGTCGTAATAATCGTTTTGATTAACAACACTATCGCTCATAAAGGAGATATTAAGTCATGACCAAAAAAATATTTGTTCTTGTATTGTTGACGATCATTTGTGCATCATGTAATACAAAACCAAAATTGGAACGTCCTAATGATCTGCCTGAACTTCATCCCTGTTCTATTACAGTAACGTTTGGCGGTAAGATATTGGAAGGAGTGCTGGTCACATTGATTCCAGAGGACGGCTCAAAATGGAAACCAAACGCAACAACAGATAGTAATGGAACGTCAAAACCTAATGCCAGTTTTGGATTCACTGGAGTCCCGCAAGGAAAATATACTGTTGCATTTACATTGATCACAGACAATCCTGATTATGATGACAGCAAAACTCATTCACGAAGATTCCGTTCGCTAATTCCGTTGAAATACCAACCAGGTAAATCCACAGAAAAAGTAGAAATCAAAGCCGGTGAAAAAAATGTGTTTTCTTTTGCTCTTGATGCAGGAGAAGAATTAGTACGATAATTTTAACGAAACATTTTCAGAGTATGAAAGGTAAGTTACATGAAAGCGGGATTGTGTTTTTCCTGCAATTACCTTTCGGCTCTGATTAAACAAGAAGGAGAATTTTTTATGAAACTAAAAAAGATTGTTGTTCTGTCGGCAATAATTTTTGGTACTGTTTTAGCAGTTGTTGCCGAAGAAACAGTCAAAAAACCGGTTGATCCCCGTTTTGCCAAAGCCGACACCAATCAAGACGGCAAATTGGATCAGGCGGAATTTGAACAGTATCTTGCTCTTTTGAACAAGATGAAACTGGCAAAACCCAAAGTTGCCGAACCAAGCCCGATTGAAAAACGGTACGGGAACAAAGGAAGTTACATGGAATCCGCAATGGGCTATGCGTTTGTTCCGGTTAAATCCGTTTCGGAAACTGTCCTCGAAAAGAAGGAAGGCGGTTGTTGCGGAAAAAAAACCAAAACAACTGAAAGGACCGAAACCGTTGAAACTACAAAAACAAGCGGTTGTTGCGGAAAAATGCCGGATACGGTTAAATCCAATACAAATATACGTTCCGAAAAATGTGGTTCCTGTGAATAAACAGTCCGCAGATTATGCAGATTATCGCATGCGGATTAAAATGCAACAATAATAATTCCGCATGCGACACTATTTATTATTTCCTATTCATTATCCCCAATTAACTATTACCTTTATTACAATGTATCGATTTATTATTGTTCTCATTATCGTGATCTTTTTTATCATTCCGGTTTATGCTGAAAATTCCTCATTTGAATCGGCGGACACGGATAACGATGGTTCCGTTAGTTATGAGGAATTTCAATATTTTCTGAATACGCTTTCCGGTACAAAAACAGAACGTCCGGTAAAACAAACAGAATTTACGTTAAATGATACAAATAAAGATGGTAGTATTTCGCAACAAGAATTTCTGAATTTTCTTGCGGCACGGACGGTATTGCCGCCGACAAGTCCGCAAGATCAATGGTCGAATTTTGAAAAAGCCGATCTTAATCAAGATGGTTTTCTCCAAGCCGAAGAATTGGAAATGTACAGAAAAAGAAATACTGACCGTGTTTCCATTTCCTATCGTCTTGTAAATAATATGGAATCAAAAAACGTTTACGTGTTTGATTACAAAGGTCCAATGAATATGACGGCAAACAAAATCGGTACGAAAATTTTTCTTGTTCATTACGATGCCGGAGAAATTGCGGTGTTGGACACTGAAAAAAATGAAGTTGTTCAAACGTTTCCGGTCGGCAATGAACCCGCCGGAATTGTATTGAGTCCTGATGAAAAGACAATTTATGTAACGCACGGAGGTTGTCGCGGACAACTTTCGGCTCTTGATGCAGAGTCGGGCAATATTCTTCAAAGCGTTTCTACCGGTCATACTCCAATGTCTCCGGTTGTTACACCGGATGGAACAAAACTTTTTCTCTGTAATCGTTTCAACAATAATATTGCCGAATATGAACTTCCCGCACTGAAATTGGTCAAACACCTTAATGTTGTTCGTGAACCGCGTGCCGCCGTAATCACCAAAGACGGGAAGAAAATAATCGTACTTAATTCACTTCCCAATGATCCGAACTGTTTTCCTGATCATTCCGAAAAAAATTTATCTGTCACGGGATTGAATGTTGCTGCGGAAGTGAGCGTGATTGACATTGCCGACGGCGCAACAAAAAATATCCGTTTGCCGAACGGCAGTTGTAATCTTCGCAACATTTGTCTTTCACCGGATGGTCGTTACGCTTATCTGACGCATCTCATTTCACATTTTTGGAACGGTACGGAAAACCTGGACGGCGGACAAATGAACGTCAACGCCGTATCAATTCTTGATACAACACAACTGGACAACGGGCAAAACGGATATGTCAATACTATTTTATTAGATGATCCGCAACTTGGCGCAGCGAATCCCTGGGGAATTACAACATCGTCCGATGGTAAATATATTTTTGTTGCAATATCAGGAACAAATGAGTTAATCATTCTCGATTCAGAGTTATTGCATCAAAAACTTATTACGGTTAAAGATGCTTCGAGTGATTTAACGTTTACAGCCGATTTCAAACAACGGATTCCGTTCAAGGGCAAAGGAGCGCGTGAGGTGATTACGGTTGGTCGGTTTGTTTATATCGGACTTTATTTTAACGATATGCTTATTAAATTCGATCCTACTTTGTTACAGTCGTCAACACCGGAAACAATACAGATTATTGCTACAGGTTCACGGTTGGTTTTATCACAAGGGCGTATTGGAGAAATTGCGTGGAATGATGCTTCGTTGTGTTATCAACAATGGCAAACTTGTACAAGTTGCCATCCTGATGCCCGAATGACCGGAATGAATTGGGATTTGTTACACGATGGTTCCGGCAATCCGAAAAATACGAAAAGTATGGTTTATAGTTCGGAAACGCCGCCGGTCATGTGGTTGGGAGATCGGTTTAGTGCCAGATTATGTACGAGAACCGGTTTCACGTTCATTATGTTCGCTCCGGCATTGAATGAACCTTGTGATTGTATTGATGTTTTTGTACAAAATCTGCAACCAGTACCAAGTCCCTATCTAGTTGATGGACGGCTTAGTGAACGGGCGGAACGCGGAAAGAAAATATTCGAAGATCCGAATATCGGTTGTTTATTCTGTCATTCGGGACCCTATTTTACCGATACAAAAATGTACGATGTTAAAACTCAGGTTCCTTCGTATGAAAGTCGGGAAAAATTCGATACACCAACTCTGATTGAAGTTTGGCGAACCGCACCGTATCTGCACGACGGACGTTACGTTAATATGAAAGATGTTTTCAAACGAGGAAAACACGGTGATGTGAAAGGGACGGTTGACCAACTAACAGAAGAACAACTTGATGATCTCGTTGAATATCTTTTGTCATTGTAAAATAAAAGTAAAAATAAATGTCATATATCAGTGGAATAATTTTTTGAGTCCTATTTTCGTGGAATTTCCTTAATTTATTATGTTTTCTTAGTCCCGCAGGGACGAGATGTGCATAACCGTAGGTTAAGCGAAGCGCAACCGCCGGTTATGCATTTCACACCCCTAGCGGGGTTAAGAGC
>JAITIZ010000128.1 GCA_031279215.1 Planctomycetaceae bacterium | reverse complement strand
CCGCCTCCAAGAAACGGCTCACGAAATTCATCAAATTCCGGCAAATACGATACGATCAACTCAACCGCTCGACTCTTACCTCCGGGATAACGTAACGGACTTTTTATCATTTTGAAAATTGTATCTGTACAATAAAATTGTTGTTAGTTGCTTCGTTAAAAACCTAATTTTCTTAACGATTGTTTAAAACAACCTCAGTAGCCAAGATTACAGAAACGATTACCTCATTAAACGAATAACCAATGAGGTAATGAGGTTAGTTTTTGAGAGAAATTCATTGCTTATGCCTAAAATCTGTAAACTGTTACTACTGACTGGCAGACTCGCTAACACCTACAAATCCCAACTGTTATTATAATTTTACTCATTTTAACACACCAGCCAATGAATACTAGGAAAACGAAGTGATTTTATATTATGATACGGATTTATAGATTTTCAATAGGGGATCAAAAAATTTTTAAATTTCTGATTTCGAGCGAAAAACAAAAATTCCATTGAATAATTACGCCTGATGATAAACAATAGAATCGCCACCGAATAGATACAAGGATTCTACGGAGTAATTACGTTTCTTTTATTTATTATTTAAGATTAATTATTTCGACTTCACGGGCTAATATATGACGTCGATTGGGCTGATTGGGCTTTTCAAAAATACCCAAAATGCCGTTAATTCCAACTGTTTTTCCTGAATATGGTTTCAAATCCACTCCAGCAGCTTGTGAAACCAAACAGATAATTTCTTCTTTCTCATTAACAAGAGCATAAGGCGGATGACCTTTGGGTAACGGTTGAAATTCACCAAGTTTACCAACCAAATCAAATTCAGCAGTTCTTTCGGTTGATAACGGCACCAATGTAGAAGTTTTAATTGTTGTTGCAATTTTCGATGCGGATTGTATTTTCGGAACGGGTTTTGCTGCGGTTGCCGGATTCATGGTTGCCGGATTCATGGACGCGGGATTCATGGGCGCCGGAGCACCGCTGTTCGATGTATAACCCGAAGAACCATTCACTAAATACGGTGTTGCCAACGGCACCGATGTCGGTAAATAACCATTACGAAATTGTCGCCGTTTCGTAATTTCTTGCCGAACTGTTTTGGTTCGTTGAAGTGTTTCAACCAAATGGTAAACTTTTTCCAAATCCGTATCTGTCGGCGCAATTTCATACAATTCTCCACCACGATGAATCAATGTGTCAAAAACCCAATCTTCCGTCGGTCGAGTCAAAACAATTCGAGTCTCTTCCTTCAACTCTTCAAACGCTTTTTGAAATAAATCAAGTTCTTTAACAGAATTAGTAATTTGATGTTGAGATTGATTTGATTGTTTTGCGGCAAGTTTAGCGGAAAGCGGCGGAAGTTCGGTTATTGTATTTTTTGCTACGGGAACTTCATTAACCGGTGAATCAGTGAATTGCGGAGTTGGTAATTTAACCGGACTCGTTGGGCGTGTCGGCGGAGGAATAATGGGTTCAGCTTTGTTGATTTTGGGGGAGGAGTTGATATTGGTTTCGAGATTATCATAATCATAAACAACCTGAGTAATCGTCTGTTCCGGCAAAATTTGTTTGGAAACTTGCGGAGAAGAAGAAATAGAAGGCATCAACGCATCACGTGAAACCCAACGAAATTCGCCGCTCGGAGGAACAATTTTAAACCAAAGCGGACTAGCAATATTTTCCGGTGTTTCGATTCGGTCAAGAACCCAAACTTTTTCTCCTTTTTTGAGTTTCACCTGAACCGTATCGCAGAGGGGTGTGATTTCGCTGCCGATTCGCGATGCCAGACCATCCACAATAACACGACCAATATTATTTGTTCCAAGATCAATATATCCGGCACTGACCCAAGAAAAACTTCCTATGGGCGGTCGGATAGCAGACCAATTTTCCGTTTCGTAATAAACTTCGACTTTATCACCGAGCCAAAGTTGTGAAGTTGGGTAAAATTCCATACCGGGACCGCTTTGTACGGAGGTTTCCGTTACCGCTACGGAGGCGTAATAAGGATATTGCTCCGATGCCGTAATCACGGAAGAAAAAAAGAATACCAAAATAATCGAAATAAGCAAACGCATTGTTTTTCGTAAAAATTAAGACACATTTTTGTCTATTTCGACTTTTACGAAAAAATCCCAAAGATGTCAAGACCAATTTTTTATGTTTGTCTCTTTTTCTTTTTTGCGATTGAATGTTTCTAATAATTTTGGTAAAGTTAAGGGTATTGGTGGAGTTTTGGGGGCAAAGATTCCTTTTCCTTAACTTATGGAATATTTTTTTTAGTAATATATCAGTGGAATTATTGTTTAAGTTTAAAAAGGTCTTCGCCCTGAAAGGGCAGAATAATAGTTGAGAGTGGAAAGTTGAGAGTGGATAGTGCCGCAAGCGGATTACTACCAAAACGGTAATCATTCCGCATGCGACACTATCCACTCTCCACTCTCAACTACAGTATGTTGCCCTTTCAGGGCGAGTTTAGTTTAAAACGAAAACCGAAATTTAAAGTGTGAAGAGTATAGAACCAAAAAAATTATTCCACTGATATATTA